>NZ_JABEPH010000528.1:0-3007 GCF_013004495.1 Rhizobium sp. SEMIA 4085 | reverse complement strand
TTTGTCGACCGCGGAGACAACCCTGCTCCCAGCACTGGACAGCTTTGACGGCACTGCACCGGCGGTGAGGGCAGATTCACCCAATCAATTCCGCCGTGTTGCATATCTCGCAAGCCGGAGAGGTCGCCGTATGCTCAAATCAGCTTGACGGACGGAATGCGATTAGACAACCACCAATGAAGCGAGCCGTCGATCTGAACGAGTTCGCCGAAACAATCACGCCGGCCGCGCGGCTGGAAGACCCGCTTCTTGCGTTCGCGTCGCGACACCCAGATGCCGGCTTCCATCATCCACTGGCGCAGCGTCTCCTTGCTGACGGCAATCCGGTGGCGTTCGATCAGCTTCTCGGCCGCCAGCGTAGGGCCAAAATCCGCGTAATGCTCACGCACAAGGTCGAGAGCCAGATTGCGGAAGTCCTCACTGTGGCGCCGGTTGCTCGGACGGCCGCGCTTCTTCGAAACCAGACCGTCGATCCCGTTCAGGTCATAGGCCTGCAACAGCCTATGGACTTGGCTGCGACTGAGCCCAAGCAGCTCAGCCGCCCGTGTGACCCTCAGACTGCCTTGGCGAACCTGCCGAATATGTTCAAGACGATGCATTTCCTTCTGCGACATGACAATCAAACAAGACATGACGACTCCCAACACAAATGGCCTCGGCCACGATGCAAGTCGCTGATCTTGCTCCCCAATGCTGACGTTTGACCAGCATCGCAAGAGGCGACGACTGTCGCATCTCTAACTGGCCTATGTGTCGCATCTCTAAAATGCCGCTACAACACGTCGTCGCATAACACATATTATGGAACACCCGAGCGGTTTTGTCCGTGTTGCTTTTTGTCGTTGGGCATTCGGTCTCGCCCAAATCCATATGTATTCGCCCACTCGGACGTTTCGTTTCGCCCTGGACAATTTTGAGGCAGAAAACCGGCCCAGAGAGCTGAAGCCAAGAATAGGAAGTGCTATGTGAGACTTACGGGACGCTGACTGAATGCGACAGTGATCGTCGCCTTGTCGGATTTCAGCCTGTCTATGAAGTACGTTGTCGGCTGGCTCCACTGCAGGGAGCGCCCGTGCTGGTCGTGGCACTCGATGTACATGTTGCCAGTCACCGTCGTCACATCAGGGTGCGCGGCAAGAACACAGATGGGCAACGTTCCAAAAGACGCAACTCCTCCAGGAGGTACGTTGGCCGGAATAGCCGACATCATGTTCCATGTCTTGATGTAAGGCAAACTCTCACGCTCGTTCCTCGTTAACGAACGTTCCTGTCCCTTAACCGTGAGGCGCTCGGCCTGAAACCAAATCTCAACTGACAGCCCAGGGCCAGCGCCGTGATTGTAGAGTTGACCATAATGCTGTTCCAAAAAAGGAGCGAGATATCCGTCCGGAAGAGCTGCCAGAAACTCCTCAACGTCCTGTTCGCCTGTCGCAACACCCGGGATGCGCTTTAAGGGTTGAAGAGTTGCAGCTAGTTCTTGCCCGCCGACGTTGAACAGCAAATTCGGGCTGATCTTAATCAATCGATCTGTTCGGTTGTTGTTCAAACTAGCGATGCCAAGGCTCACAGAGGTGATAATGCCTATGCCCGCAATTATGGTAGACGCGATTTGAAACCATGGGACCAGTTCGGCTACGGCCATGTTACGAGCCTTTTTCAGGTTCATCCCAAGGCGCGGGCGGCGTTAACCATCCCATTCCACCGCATCTTTCACATTTTCTCAAACTTGGGGGTTGGTAGAGTTCGCCCCTCGGATTGCAAACCGGACATGGCTTTTTTCCATAAGGGGCTTGGGTTCCCTGCTCGGCCACTGGCCACCTCCAATGCCCTCCACATCGCCGCATCAAATGTAACTTGCAACTTGGAGCGGCTCAATCAGATTCCGTCAGAGTCAGATCGCTCTTGTCGGTCAAATCATCAGTAGAGAGAATGCGTCTGTCAGTAGTTTTTGGATTTCTTGCGCTGATCGATTATCTTGATCTTGAGCTTCTTGCGATCGTTTCGTGGACCTATAACGATCCTTTCCGGGTTCGGCTCGAAGTCCGTACCCAACACCGCTCCGAGCGGAGCTTTACTATCACTCTGAACCTTCTGAGGTGGAGTGGCTTTGGGCAATTCGATCTCTCTATGGCCGGCAGAACATATCAGAGGTAACGCTGCCCTGTCGAGAAAACTGGCGAAGTTCGCGAGTCGACCGTTCCAGCAAACGCCGGGACCCTAGAATTCGAACACGACACGGCTGCCGCCATCCTAGACTTCCACGGTGAAGGCTGGATCAAATCTGGTCCCCTCGCCCGGGTATCCGCGCGGGTTCGAGATCACCCTGCTGTCGCCGATCATGTAAGCGTTCACGCGATGAACATGACCATGCACCCATAACGCCGGCCGTGCTTCGACAATCAGGCTTTCCAGATCAGAAGCATAACATGGAGACAACCGGTCGTCTCGGAGATCAGGGGCGATCGAGAGGACGGAAGGTGCGTGATGGGTTACGATCACCGTCTTTCGTCCTTCACCGCCTCGAAGTTCGGAGGCGAGAAAGTTCCGTGCTTCCTGGTGCTTCCGATAGGCATGGATCGGGCGGAATTTCCGGTAGGGAAGCTTCTGGAATTTGATGCGCCTGTAATCGTTTATTCCGACCTCGGCTGCCGCCATCGCAAGTTCAGGATCGCCTCCACGGAGGCGGAAGTCGGTCCATAGCGTACCGCCCAAAAATCTGACGTCCCCGATGTCCACAGCGTCGTTCTCAAGATAGTGGATATTGGGATATTTGTCGGCGAAAGCACGGGAATCTTGGATGCTCTCTGTAATTGACGCGCCGTCGAATTCGTGGATGCCGGCAACAACGACGACAGGCATCGTTTCGGCAAAATGGGTTGCCAACCAAAGAACTTCAAGCAAACGACGGCCGCATCCGAAGGTCTCGGAATGGCTCAGAACACAGTCCCTGGTTGCCATTCCATTCGCTGTCATTCTGGAAGTCGAGACGGGATTAGAGGAGCAGCAT
>NZ_JABEPH010000527.1:0-3009 GCF_013004495.1 Rhizobium sp. SEMIA 4085 | reverse complement strand
CCCTTCGCCACCGCTGCCGGCCTCACCGCCCCGCCGCCCGGACGCCAGACCCCCCCCGAGCGGGCTTTCCTCGAACCCCTCCGCTCCTTTCCTCGCTACCGCCCCCCGCCGCAGCGGGGCCGTTCACCGCGAGGTTCGATTCTGCCTGCGCCTCGTTCAAATGCACGCTCGTGCGCCTCACCTCCGATTTCATGACCGAGTTCCTGCAGGGACCAACCGCAGCAGTCGTCATCGAGCGAATACCCGTTGCGCGCCCCGAATTGAACGATCATTTGCCTGCAAAGCGGCAACTGACTGCTGCCGAACTGCGGATCGCCTCCTCCATCGCCGCGGGTCTCTCGCCGCGCGAGACGGCCAAGCTGCATGGCATCAGCTACGAGACGGCCCGGACGCATCTGAAGAACATCTATTCCAAGCTCGGCGTGAACAGCCAGGTCGCGCTTGTGCGACGTCTGATGCCGTAGAATTCAGCTGCGGCTGGCGCGCTTGCCGGCGAAAAGATCGGCGTAGCTTTTCAGCAGCTTCGTCATACGATCTGCGACCGTGCGGATCTCCGGGCGATGGCGATCCTCGTTGTTCAACACGATCCATTGCCGGTGGCGCAGTTCCGCGAGCTCGCCGCCGAGCCGTTGCAGTTCCGGATCGAGATCACCCACGAAACAGGGGAGCACCGCCTTTCCCGCACCGGCACGGACGAGGTCCGGCAGTGACCGGGGCCGGTTGACCGTCGCCACGATCGGCTCCGGCGTCTGGCGGTACGGCCAGCGGAGATAGGCAGAAATGGCCTCATCCTCAGCAACCGCAATCCATCGGGTTTCCAACTCGCCGGCATTGCGCCGGACATAGACGGCATAAGCGACTTCGCCCAAAAGGCGAGCGGCGAGATTGGCTTCGTCCGGCTCGAAAGCGCGGATGCCGATATCGCTCTCGCGGTAGGCGAGATTGGCCCGCGCCTCTCCGATCGTCAGCACAATGTTGAAAGCGTCGGCAGGAATGCGGATTGCGGAGAAGTTTTCTGTCAGCAGCCAGGCCACCCAGGTCCCGGCTGCGATCTTTACCGTTGCGCCGCCCTCGCCGGCCTGGCGCCAGGCATCGACTTTCCGGGCCGCCGCTTCCATCTCCTGGAGATGGTCGAGGAGCGTCTGACCGTCGGCCGTCAAGCGGTAGCCGGTCTGGCTGCGGGCAAAGAGCATCCGTCCCGTTTCCTGCTCCAGTTCAAGCATACGCCGGCCGACCGTGGCCGGGCTCAAGCCGCTCACGACACTCGCGCCCGTCAGCCCGCCGCGGCGCGCGACCTGCAGGAAAAGCTGATAGGAATCCCATGGGGTATTTTTCATTGATGAAAAACATAGCCGGATCTTCGATGTTTATGAAGCGATTTTTGATGTGTATTTGAAGGGATGTCTTTAACGGAGGACATCACCAATGATCGAGCAGATCATGATTGCCAATTTTCTCGGCCTTTCGCAGGCCTTCCAGCCAATCCAAAAGCGTGAGCGGACTGAGGACGACTTCTACAGGGATTTTGGAAGCTCGCCTTTCGTAAGCGTCACCGCGTGGCTTACAAGCATCAGCCTCAAAAGGCAGAAGGACCGCGCCTTTCCGGCGCGATCCTCCTCAATACCTTCAAGCTGCAAGCCCGATCAGGCTGCCTGCCTTGCCCGGCCATGAGACTGCGCCGACGCTTCGATGCGGAACTGCTGCAGCAGGCTCATCAGCGTGTCGGCCTCCTCGGCGAGCTGGCGGCTTGCTTGTGTGGTTTCCTCGACCATCGACGCGTTCTTCTGGGTCATCTGGTCCATGGCGTTGACCGAACCGTTGACCTCCTGCAGCGCCGCCGACTGATCCTGGCTCGCCGTGGCAATGGTTTCGACGTGCTTGCTGATCACAATGATCTCCTCGCTGATCGAGGCGAGCACGCTGCCGGTTTTCTGCACCAGCGCAGAGCCCGCCGTCACTTCTTGGCTGGACTTCTCGATCAGACCCTTGATCTCACGGGCGGCATCGGCCGAGCGCTGTGCCAATTCGCGGACTTCCTGGGCGACAACCGCAAAGCCCTTGCCAGCCTCGCCGGCGCGAGCCGCTTCGATACCGGCATTGAGGGCGAGAAGGTTCGTCTGGAAAGCGATGTCGTCGATGACTTCGATGATCTGTTCGATCTGCTGCGAAGCCTGCTCGATGCGCCCCATGGCGGCCACGGCCTCGCTGACGACGACCCCGGAGCTGTCGGCGGTCTTCTTCGTGGCGGTGACCGCGTTGTTTGCTTCGCGAGCGCGCCCTGCAGACGAGCGCACGGTCACAGTAATCTCTTCGACGGCAGCTGCCGTTTCCTCCAAGCTGGCGGCCTGCGCTTCGGTTCGCTTGGAAAGCTCGCCGGCCGATGTCAGCATCGCGCCGCTATTGCGCTGGATGGCATTGGCGTTCTCGCGAATCTGCACGAGGGTATCCTGCAGGCGGACAAGCGATGCGTTGAAATCGACGCGCAACTGCTCCAGCCGGCCGACAAACGGCGTCTCGATCGTCTGTGAGACATCGCCCTTAGCGAGGCGTCCGAGGCCGGCCGCAAGCTGGTTCACGGCAAAGTCGATCTGACCATCGAGCGAACGCTTGTCGGCGTCGTTGCGGGCACGCTCGGCTTCGCTCAATGCCCGCTGTTCCACAGCCTGCGTTTCGAGATCCTGCTGGGCGCGGGCGCTGTCGCGGAAGGCGGCCAAAGCACGTCCGATCTCCCCGAATTCGTTCTTCTTCTCGAGGCAGGGGATTGTGCCGTCAAGATTGCCGGCCGAGATCGAGTGCACGGTCTGCGTCAGCGCAAACAGCGGCTTCACGCAGGCGCGGATCGCAAAAAAGCCGAGCATGCCGACAAGCAGCATGACGGCGGCGCCGACGCCGAGAACCATCGTCTGCAGGTGATTGATGCGGGCGAAATAGACCTCCATCGGCATGCCGGTGAAGAGGATGGCGATATTGGGGCCGGCGGCACGCTAGACCGGGACGGAGCCGGGCATG
>NZ_JABEPH010000526.1:0-3016 GCF_013004495.1 Rhizobium sp. SEMIA 4085 | reverse complement strand
GTCCTGCATATGGGCGGAGACCACGGCAAGGTCTTCACTATCGAGCGCAAGAAGCTTCAAATCGGTCATGCAGGCAAAACCCCTGGGTCCATCGCGCACCGCCGGGATGGCGATGCGTTCGACAAGGGAAATAGGATGCCGCGGCTAAATGCGCAACCGGAATAAAGGGCGTAGAACCGCCCTTCCCTATTCGCTGACGCGCTCGACGATCGCGCCGCAGCGGGTGAGCTTTTCTTCCAGCCGCTCGAAGCCGCGATCGAGGTGATAGACGCGCGACACCATAGTTTCACCTTCGGCGGCAAGACCGGCGATCACCAGCGAAACGGAAGCACGTAGGTCCGTTGCCATCACCGGAGCGCCCTTCAGCCGCGGCACGCCCTCGATCTTCGCCGTCTGGCCGGAAAGCGAAATCTTCGCGCCGAGGCGGGCAAGCTCCTGCACATGCATGAAGCGGTTTTCGAAGATGGTTTCCGTCACATGCGAAATACCGGAGGAGCGCGTCATCAGTGCCATGAACTGCGCCTGCAGGTCCGTCGGGAAGCCGGGGAACGGATCGGTCACGACATCGACCGGCCTGATGCCGGCACCATTGCGCCTGACGCGCACGCCGTTGTTGGTCGGCGAGATTTCCGCGCCGGCACGGCGCAGGGTCTCGAATGCAGTTTCGAGCAGAGCTGCATCGGTGTTTTCCAGAACGACGTCGCCACCGGTCATCGCGACGGCCATGGCATAAGTGCCGGTCTCGATGCGGTCCGGCAGGACGCGGTGGCGCGCGCCGGAAAGCGATTGCACGCCTTCGATGGTGATCGTCGAGGTGCCCTGGCCGGAAATTTTTGCGCCCATGGCGTTCAGGCAGTTGGCGAGGTCGACGACTTCCGGTTCGCGCGCGGCATTGCCGATGACCGTGGTACCGCGGGCAAGCGTTGCCGCCATCATCATGACATGGGTCGCACCGACGGAAACTTTCGGGAAAGCGTAGCGCGCGCCGATCAGGCCTCCGTTCGGTGCCGTGGCGTTGATATAGCCGCCGTCGATTTCGAGGTTTGCGCCGAGCGCTGCAAGTCCTTCGAGAAAGAGATCCACCGGACGCGTGCCGATGGCGCAGCCGCCCGGCAAAGAGACGCGGCAGTGGCCTTCGCGCGCGAGGAGCGGTCCGATGACCCAGAAGGAAGCGCGCATCTTCGAGACCAGCTCATAGGGCGCGGTCGTATCGACGATGGTGCGGCAGGTGAAGTGGATCGTGCGTGCATAGGAGTCTTCCTGGCGCTCGCGGCGGCCGTTGACGGCAACGTCGACACCATGATTGCCGAGGATGCGCATCAATAGTTCGACATCCGCCAGATGAGGGACGTTTTCGAGCGTCAAGGTATCGCTGGTCAAAAGCGAGGCGATCATTAGCGGCAAGGCAGCATTCTTGGCGCCGGAAATCGGAATGATGCCATTGAGCTCATTACCGCCGACAATTCTGATACGATCCATATGGGCTTACGGGCTGTGCCCGCCTTTCTGAAAGTTCTGCCTTTAAAAGGGATGGGGGTCTTTAGACGAAATCCGGGCACGCTTCAATTCGCCGTGAACCGAACATTACGATTCGTCCATTTTTGCGGCAGGAAGCCCATTTGTCTCGTCCGCCTGGCCGGAGCGGCGCGCCCGTGTCTGCTGTTTGCGGCGGGCGAGATTTTCGCGAAGCTTTTCGGCAGCGCGTTCGCGGCGCAATTTCGCCTGCTCTTCGATCACCGCCTTGCGGCCCTTTGCGGCATTTTCGATCTTGTCGTCCATGCTTGATGTTTAGCGGATTCCGCCTCGCGCAAAAAGGGCCTTGGCCTTAATACATGCGAAGTTGGAATTTGCGGCTTGCGCTTATCAAGAAGCTGTGGCAATAGGCCCCCCGTTCACGCAATGCAGCCGTTGGCTCATGCGTCCTGGTCCTGCTGCCGTAGCTCAGTGGTAGAGCACACCCTTGGTAAGGGTGAGGTCGGTGGTTCAATCCCACTCGGCAGCACCAGTTTTCCACAAAGAAAACAATAGCATGACAGGCGAACATAGTGCGATGGCCGTGCGCAGAACCACATGAAAGCGCGGAACGAAACGCGAATTGCACAGGAAATCCGTGCAGTCGGTTCTCGGGATGTTCACACAATGGCCGTCTGCGGAATCGCTTTCAGAGCATTTTGCGGAGTCCCATGATATCGCGGTGAAACAGTCCTTCATGTTCGGCACGACTGGCGACCATCGCAATGGCAGCGACGCACCGCCATAAGCAGACGAAGAATGGAGCCCGGCGCCCCTGCAATGGGCGCCGGCCCTCACTACACTCGAACTCCGAAAATCTCCGAAACGTGTTGCGGCCGAGCGCTACAAGAGCGATAATTAACGCCCGAACGGAATGACGCAGACGGCTTCGCTTGCCGCGGGGCTGATAGCGGCCCGGGACGAGCAAATCAGGAAATTCGCCATGCACAATGTCTCTCGGAGAAATGCCATTCGCCTCGTTCTGGCGGTCACAGCCGCCCTGTTTGCGACCTCGATGCCCTCTTTTGCCACGGAAGCGGTTCCGCTGGCGATCAAGGGTTATGACCCGGTCGCCTATTTCACCATCGGAAGCCCCACGCGCGGGCTGCCGGAGATCGAGTACGAATGGGATGAGCACCGCTACCTCTTCGTGAACGCCGACCATCGCGAGCTTTTCAAGGCCGATCCTGTTCGCTACGCGCCAGAGTTCGGAAATTTTTGTGCAATGGCGCTGGCCCTGGGCGAGCTCGACGAGGCCAACCCGGAGAACTGGCTGATCAGCGACGGAAAGCTTTATATTTTCGGCAAACCGGCCCCGATGGGACCCGCGCTTTTCCAGCAGGACCTTGCTGCGAACATCGCGAAGGCCAACCAGAACCGCGCGCTGCTTGAAGGACATTAGCGGTCCAGTATCTCGGACGGTGCCCGGGCGCGTGGGACCGGGTAGAGGCGGGGATTGGGGTGACGGTGGCTGCGGTCGTCGCGATCGGCACGGGTCGAGCCA
>NZ_JABEPH010000525.1:0-3016 GCF_013004495.1 Rhizobium sp. SEMIA 4085 | reverse complement strand
CCGACGTTTGAGAGAACCTCCTCACCCGCAGCAGAAATATAACGCCTTATGTGCTCCCCGGTTACCCCTCAGCCCTTTCTGGCGCCCCCGTCCCTCTGGGTTAGGCGTGTCTGGGATGATGCCAAACGTAAAGGCTGGTGAGATACGGACGGTATCACCAATCTCGAAACCGTCATAGCGACCGACGACGCCGCCCCAGAATTCCGCATTCGGATGCCCGCCGTATCTCCCGGCGAGCCCCGCTTCCAGTCCGAACCTAAAGGAGCCCATCCTAGCCGGGAAGTACTGGTAGCCGAGGCCGAAGATCGGGAGGTCTTCGTATGTGACGCCGAAAGGATTGGATGCCTGGAGGATGTCGGCGTCGACCATCGTGCCACCGAAGGCGAATACCGACTGATTGATGTCGCGGTTCTGCGCCTGCGCGTCGGTTGTTCCCAAGAACGGCATAGTGGCAGCGCCGAGCAGCAGAGCAAGCGGGATGGCGTTTGAAGGCTTCATATCGGATCTTTTCCTGGACTTCATGTTTTCTCTAGGGCGCGCATCCACCGAGAGCTCTGGAACGGCTCCTGACTGGGCGGAAGACACCTTCCGCTAGCCCGTGCATGCGGCCCCGCAGTATCGTCAACGGGGTCCTTCGGGGGATCTCGGAATTTTACCATCGACGTGCTCACGCCATTTTGCCATTCCCAGTCTAGAAAATGTTCCATTTTGCAACGCGTTGCAAATCCCGTTTGAATGGCTGGAAGAACGACGTTTCAGAACTGCTTCTCATCGGGCCCCGTTGGCCAGGCAACGGAGGATGAAAGCCCGGCCACGAAAGTCGATTGACTGCCGGTGCGGCATGCTCTGCCGCCTGGCTTCAGCAGACATGCCAGCGATCGTCGGCGGAGAGGCCCGGTCGCTTTTGCCGCCCTTGAAGTACGTCATCGCCGGCGACCGCGCACATGCACACCGACAAGGCAATGGCCTTCATTCAGGCCATACCAGGCCGTGCCGGCTACGTGAATGACTCCATCAGCGTCCTGACTGGCGAGTTCCGGTGGCTTGATGCCAAGGAGGTGACGCTTGTCCTTTCGAAGCCCGAAGCCGGCATTGAGCCGTTCACCGTCCGCCCGATGATGGCAATCGAACCGGGCGACAACGACAAGCTCAAGGAGCTTGAAGGCCTGCTCACTCTGGACGGCACCAAATTCCAGTATTTCACCGACGTCTCGCGCCCGGATTTGGTGTGCCCCCGATAGCTACGTTCTGGACCAGTATTATCTCAATCTGCCAGGCAGAAAGGCCGCTCAGGTAGCCCTCCTTCTCGACTACAGAACCAATCCGCCGCAGTACCCTGTTGGCAAGCCTGGATGAGGGCGAATACGCCCCGGCTCTGATCGCGTGGGGCCGTAACGACCGCTTGTCACTGCACCCGGGCGAGGCCTACCTGGCCGACCTGCCGGACGCCAAGCTTCATTTCTCTGAAACCGGCCATTTCGCGCTCAAGGAAAACCTGAACGAAATCGCCGCTTTGACACTATCCGTCGGTATAGGCCCGCGATATCCAAGATCAATATTCGGGACGTGGGTGGCTTTGCTAAAGTTTCTGATCGGAAACCACCTCGGACATCACGGCAATGCGACACGTCCCCACCCACGACAACTCTCGCGGACACGCGTTACCCGTTGCGTTTGCCGGAATAGTACTGATCGGCGCGTATGCCGTCGGCCTCACCCTCATGTCGACAACGCCCGCCGAGACGCGTGTCTACGTCCCCATCCTTGCCGAATGCGCCATTCCCGAGTGCGGGGCATCGCCGGGGGCGACCTGCTCCGTCAACGGCGAGGTTGTCCGTATGAAGGTCGGACCGACCGTGCGATGTTCATAAAAACTCCACGCCTTCCCAACGCACGTACCGGCGAAAGCAACGTCGCAAGCAACTGAGTTCGCCTGCTTCCCTCACACCGGAGCGATAACATGGATGTGACCACGAACCTTGACAGGATGACGCCAGGCGAGAAGTACCGCGTTATCCGTCTCCTAAGCCGCAGGCTGCACTTCTCCGCCATTCTGGCGAAGCAACGCGGCGACGATTTCTGGGACAGGCTGGAGCACCTGGCCGATCGGCTGCTCCGCGAGAGCGATGCGATTGTCACGGGGGGACCGTGCATCTCCGATCCCATCCTGGTCGAGGCAGCGGACCTGCTCGCTCGGTTCGACAACGCGGCCACATCGGGACGGCAGCTTCGCTTAAATGAGTAGACCCGTTTCGAATATGTGCGTGGGGGCGCGATTGGCAATTGTTCTCCCACAGACCGATCATCGCCCTTTACAAACTAATAGGGCTTCCCTCCGGGCCTACCATTTCTTTCATTGGACGTTGTTTTTCCATCATTTTTTCCTCGATTTGCCTCACCGGAATTCCCAGTTTATGAATGTGGGACATTTTTGCGGGCCACATAGCCTTTGCGGCGCTCGAAAGATCTCGATGGTAGCTCACGTGCTGATATGTGCGGTCGTCACAGGAATTGGCGGCGAGTCGCGCGAGCAGGAAACGGCCGGCGCTCCAACTCCGCATCTGGGTGAGGCCTGCGGAAAAGGGTTGGAGGACCCGTTGAGCTAGATCGAGAGAGAAACGAGTTTAGCGCGGTCTGCGATCAAGGCCGCCACGTGATTTGTCGTCTCGGGATCGATGGCAAGTGGAGATACCGTTTCTGACACTTGGGCTATCGCTTCACCTGTGGCATCAGCTAGCTCCTTAACTCGGCGGCGTACCAAGAGTAAGCCAATCCCGGTCTCCTTCGCAAAAGCCTTCCAACCGTCGGCGTCCATTTCGGCAAGCGTTGCGCGGTTTCCGATCCGCATAGCCATTTTCGGCGAAAGGTCTGGATAGGCCACGGTGGAAAGCAGGTCGTAAAACGGAGCCATTCTCGGTCCCAGATCGTCATAAAGGATCGAGAAATTCTTGCCGTGGGAGTCCGAATTTCCGACATTGAGATTGAAAATAGCTGATGCCCTGAGTGTAGCGATGTC
>NZ_JABEPH010000524.1:0-3046 GCF_013004495.1 Rhizobium sp. SEMIA 4085 | reverse complement strand
CAATCACGAATGCGTCGCAGGGCAGGGTGGCGACAAGTGCCGCCGTTCAAACACCCGTGAACGCCTGATGCAAGACGCGGCCTCTCCCGCACCGATCGAAAGCGCGCTGTTGAACGAAGCGGCCGGCGAAGCGATCCGCCACGGCTATTTCACACGGGCGGGCGGCGTTTCGGAAGGGCTCTATCGCGGCCTGAATGTCGGGCTTGGCTCGAACGACGACCGCGCAAAGGTGATGGAGAACCGCCGTCGCGTTGCCGCCTGGTTCAGCCAGCCCTTGGAAAGGCTCGCGACAGTCCACCAGGTTCATTCGCCAGACGCGGTCACCGTCGACAGCAGCTATGACGGCACGCGCCCCGAAGCCGATGCGCTGGTCACGGCAACGCCTGGCATCGTCCTCGGCGTTCTTGCTGCCGACTGCGGCCCGATCCTGTTCGCCGACCCGGAATACCGGGTGATCGGGGCCGCACATGCCGGATGGAAAGGCGCACTGACCGGCGTCCTGGAAAACACCGTTGCAGCGATGGAAAGACTTGGAGCGAAGCGCCGGACCATCATCGCCTGCCTCGGCCCCTCGATCAGCCAGACAAGCTATGAGGTCGGCCCGGAATTCGTCGAGCGCTTCGTCACACAGGATTCGTCTTACGAGCGCTATTTCATTCCTTCGAAGACGTCGGGCCATGCGATGTTCGACCTTCCGGCGCTGACCATCGACCGTCTGTTGAAGGCGGGTGTGCTTGCCGAAAGCCTTGGCATTTGCACCTATCCGGACAGCGAGCGCTTTTTCTCGTACCGGCGCACTACACATAATAAGGAGCCGGACTACGGCCGCCAGATTTCAGCGATCAGCATCAGGGAGATTTGACCGAATGGCACTGCATTTCGAAAAAGCCGAATTCGCAAGCCGCCTCACGCGCCTTACCGACCAGATGCGCGCGGAAAAGCTCGATGCCGTCCTGCTCTTCGCGCAGGAAAGCATGTACTGGCTGACGGGCTACGACACCTTCGGCTACTGCTTCTTCCAGACGCTGGTGGTCAAGGCCGATGGCACGATGTCGCTGATTACCCGCTCTGCGGACCTTCGTCAGGCCAAGCACACGTCGATCCTCGAAGACATCCACATCTGGGTCGACCGCGTCAATGCCGACCCGACGCTCGACCTCAGGAACCTGCTGGTCGATATGGACCTGCTGGGCGCGCGGATCGGCGTCGAATATGACACCCACGGCATGACCGGGCGAATTGCCCGCCTGCTTGACGCCCAGCTTTCCACCTTCGGCCAGATCGTCGATGCCTCCTATCTCGTCAGCCGCTTGCGCCTCGTGAAAAGCCCAGCGGAGGTGGTCTATGTCGAGCGTGCCGCAGCCCTTGCAGACGATGCTCTGGATGCCGCAATCAGGCTGACCAAGTCCGGTGCCGACGAGGCGGACATCCTCGCCGCCATGCAGGGTGCGGTCTTTTCCGGTGGCGGAGACTACCCCGCCAACGAATACATCATCGGTTCCGGCACGGACGCCCTGCTCTGCCGCTACAAGGCCGGCCGCCGCAAGCTCGATGCAAACGACCAGCTTACGCTCGAATGGGCGGGCACCTATGCCCACTATCACGCCGCCATGATGCGCACGATCGTCGTCGGCGAGCCGACGCACCGCCACCGCGAACTCTATAACGCCTGCCTGGAAAACCTGCAGGCGATCGAAACCGTGCTGAAACCGGGGCACACCTTCGGCGACGTCTTCGACATGCATGCGAAGATCATGGACGAGCGCGGGCTTGCCCGGCATCGGCTGAACGCCTGCGGCTATTCCCTCGGCGCCCGCTTCTCGCCGTCCTGGATGGAACATCAGATGTTCCATGTCGGGAATCCGCAGCCGATCGAGCCGAACATGTCGCTCTTCGTGCACATGATCATCGCCGATTCCGACACCGGAACGGCCATGACGCTTGGCCAAACCTACCTGACGACGACGGATGCGCCGCGGACGCTTTCCCGCCACTCGCTCGATTTCATCGGCGCATGACGGGCAATCACCGGCAAGAATCCGGAATTGACAGCGGGCAGCCCCCGCCCCCATAAATCAGGCGGGCTGATGCGAATGAGGGAAGGACGACGACAGCGATGACGCGAGCTCAGACTGCGCCGATGCTCCTTGCCTGCCTGGCCGCGCTTTCCGCTTGCAACACCACCGATGCACTGACACCGCAAGTCGATATTGGCGACTCATCGTTTGGCCGCTCCTCACCGGTGACCCAGCGCGAAGTCGAGCGCATGGCAGGCTCAGAGCCTCCGCGGGCCTTTGCTGGCGAATCCAGGCAGGCCGGCTATCAACCGGCATACAACAATCAGAGTTACAGATCCGGCCCTGGCGCGCCGCCGACGACAATGCAGGAGCAGGCCGACGCGCTTGCCCGGCGCGGACCCTCGCCCGCAGCTTCGCAGCCTGTCGAAGGCCGGACGCTTGCCGAACCGGTTTCCAATGCGCAGGCGGAAGAAGAAGACATGGGCAATCTGGCCCCTGCCCGCCAGCAAAAACGGGTCGCAGCCATCGATCCTGCCGCCTCGTCCGCAATCGGCGGCAACACCGTTCGCTTCCTGCCGATTATCGGTGCTCCCGTCCAAGCGGTGACGCCGCTTTCCCGCCAGCTTGGAGCCGAGGCGCGCTCGTACGGTCTCTCGATCAAGAGTTCGAACGACACCAGCAGCGACTATATCCTGAAGGGTTACCTCTCGGCCTTTACCGACGAAGGCAACGTGACAGTCGTTTACGTCTGGGATATCCTCGACGGCAGCGGGGCCCGCCTGCACCGCATCCAGGGACAGGAAAAGGTGCCCTCCGCGGCACAGGATCCCTGGGTCGGGGTTCCTGCCTCCGTCATGCAGCAGATCGGCACGAAAACGATCACCGAGTTCAATTCCTGGCGGCAGACGCGCGACGGTTAGCAACAGGCTTTTTACAAATATCAAAGCCTGTGGCGCCTTTGCGCTTGCATTCGGAAGCAAGCTGGCTAAAAAGCGCGGCTATCGGCAGACAACAGGCGGGCCACAAGG
>NZ_JABEPH010000523.1:0-3050 GCF_013004495.1 Rhizobium sp. SEMIA 4085 | reverse complement strand
TCTACCATCTCGACTGGTATCGCGCCGCCCATCGCAGACCTCCCCCCCGCAACGTCCGCCAAGGGGGCTTTGACGATCATCCAACGGTCCCCCCCGGCGGTTAAGCCACCGGGCGGATCCGGCTTACTGGGCTACCGGCTTCCAGGGATCGGCAGGACGCTCGAAGTACTGGTCGGCAATCGCACTTGGGAACCATCCGTCCGCCTTCGGTTCGACGAAATCAGTCGAGTTCAAATCGCAATCCTCGGGGATCGCCGCGCGAACGTCATCGATTGCGAACGGCAGGACTGGGCGCAGGACGGACTGCACCTTTGGCCCCTGCCCTTGGAGCGTACGAAGCATAATCTCCCACATCTGCTGCATCTCGCGGCGCGGCGGCCAGATATGGAAGCCGGCATCGATCCATTCTGGATTCTGGCGCCAGTAACATGCCGCCGAAGCCTCGCCGCCCAGCGTAATCGGCACCATGTCACGGCCCGACTGGAGCATGGCGTTCAACACGCCGTTCTCCTGCGCGCCCTGTGTCAGAATACCGTCAATCTGGGTGGGGTTCGTCGCCAGAAATTTCTGCACCTCGACCTGTGCTACCTGGTCGGTCCACTTGCCAGCCACTTCGCCGACGATCTTGATGTCGGGATACTTTGCCAGCGCATCTTTGGCGGCCTTATCGAAGCTATCGGATGAGGCGAAGCCAGGGATGCCCGACACGAGAAGCACGTTGCCTTTCTTGCCGATCTTGTCTGCGAGCCAGGTCGCCATCTCGCCGCCGCCCTGCGCGTGATTGGCAGCGCCGTTGATCGCGTAAGGCGACGTCACGTATCCCGAAAACGAGAAGACAGGAACGCCTGCCTTATAGGCGTACTCGATCGTCTGGTTGAGGGCGGTGACGTTCGAGCAGCAGATGATGATGGCATCGACCCCATCATCAACCATCTGGCGCATCTGCTGAATCTGGACGGCGTCCTTGAGGTCGGACTGGGTGACCACGACTTCGGATACGAGCCCTGCTTCCTTGGAGCGCGGCAAGAGGTCATTCATGACGGCATCGAGGGCCGCTGCGCGCCACGTGTTGCCGGCATAGCTACTGGCGTAGCCGATCTTCCAGGGCGGTCCCTTCTTTGGTTTGAAGTCCTTATAGGCACTCGCTCCGAGCGGGACCTGCGGGTCGACAACCTCGTAGATTTTCCTCTCGTTGGCGGGGAGCTGGTCGACGCCGTCAGCCCACGTCGTGGTCGTCAGGGCGCCGACCGCGATCAGCGCCCCCATGGTTGCGGTTAAACGGCGTCTCATTGGATGCTCCTCCCAAGAGATTGTTTCAGGCGACTTTCGCCCTGGTTGCGGATGCCTGCTGGATTTCCTCGAGGATCGGCAGCAGGTATTTTCTGAACTCGGTGTAGTCTTCAGTGACCGGGAAATGTCCGAGCTTCTCCATCGTCCAGAACTTGCTGCCCTTGACGAGATCGGCGGCGATCTTGGTGTCGGCCGGGGAGGTATTCGGATCGTATTCGCCCGTCAGAAAGTACAGCATGCACTTCGACGTATCGATCTTGCTCGCCTCTTCGGGCGAGACATTGTGGTCGTAGTAGTAGTAATAGAGGTCACCTGCGAAGACGCCCGGACCGCCGCAGCTATATTCCCACTGGATTTCGCGGACATTGGCTTCTGGTGAGTAGGGCGAGATATTGAGCATCATGGCCGCGCCGATGGAGGTACGATTGACGTTCGGGTTGTCGAATTCCTTCCTGATGCCTGCCATGCCGACATCGACATATTCGGCAGCCGAGCGCAGTGCCCCTTCGACGGAGATGGTCGCACGGAAGTTGTCAGGGTAATTGGACGCCAGATCGATGGCCAGATGTCCGCCCATCGAGCTACCCATGTAAACGGGGCGGTCCAGACCAAGGGCTTTCGAGAGTTCCAGCTGGAAGTCCATCATGAACTTCTTGGTCATGTTGTATTCCTTCTCCCACCAGCGAACGCCATGCGGGGGAAGAGACTTCCCGTGATAGGGCAGGTCGAACGCGATGACGCGGAAGTTCTTGGTCACCTCTTCGTCGCAGAGCGTGTGGCGGTACTGGCGGCCGTCCGAGCCCGCCGTGTGACCGACAAGCAAGGGAATGCCCTGTCCGGCTTCCTCGTAATAGACGCGATATTCGATGCCTTCGATCGTCAGGTAGACGTAACGGCCGGTGATCGGATCATGCCTTGTCATGCTGCTACTCCTTCCGGACGGGCTTCGCGCATCAGGTTCGTCATGCGATTGAGCGCAGGGAGATACGCGAAGGTTTCGTGATTGTTGCTAAGGTACAGACCGTGTTTGATATTCGACGACTGCAGGCATTGGTAAAACGGCTGCGGCTTCTTCTGGAGAAGCGCGTCCCACTGTTCACCCGTGCCGCGGATGACGATCTTGCACTTCTCGTCGTCGTAGGCGGCTTCTTCGACCTTCACCATCTTGCCGTCTTCAAAGTGAAGTGCGACGCTTCGGGTCGGAAAATCGCATTTGATAATGCCGTTGAGATAACGGGTTTCGCGCTTGAACTCGAAGTCCTCCAGCGCCAGTTTTTTGAACTTCTCGAGGTCGATGGCCATGTTCGGCTCCTCCCTAGTTATAACGGCGCGGCCGATCCACGCCTTTCAAACGTTGCCAATATGCCCAGCGGCGGCTTCAGATGCCCATTTCGTTGAAGACCTCCTGGGCGTTTCGGAAGCTGTCAATGCCCGCCGGTACGCCGGCGTAGATCGCGACCTGCAGGAAAATCTCCTGGATTTCCTCCTTGGTGAGGCCGTTGTTGATCGCGCCGCGCACGTGGCCCTTGAGCTCATGCGGACGATTAAGAACAGAGATCATTCCAAGGTTCAGAATGGACCGCGCGCGCCTGTCGAGGCCTGGTCGGTTCCAGATCTCGTTCCAGCAATACTCGGTGACGAGCTGCTGCATAGGCCAAGTGAAGTCGGTCGCCTTACCGAGTGCTGCGTCGACATAGGCATCGCCCATGACTTCACGACGCGTCGCCAGCCCTTGAGCGAACTGTTCCGAAGGGACAGGC
>NZ_JABEPH010000050.1:0-22616 GCF_013004495.1 Rhizobium sp. SEMIA 4085 | reverse complement strand
TTTAGAGGGCGGTCAACGGCTCATGACTATTCAGCTTTGCTAGCTTAAAAAACCGGTGGTCGGGAACGGATCCGAACTGCGGACACCCTCGTGCGCTTGCCGGCCGTTTTGAGATGGCCATTCCGGGCATTGGGCCGTTGTCGTTTTGGGCTCTGGTCAGCACGATCGACGTACCTGGACGCTTTAAAAAATCCAAAGCTGTTGGCACTTACGAGTTCGGCGTCAAGGTCTCCGTTGCAACGACACTCAACCGATCGAAAGGCGGCCTGTTCGTCACCCACATTCAAGCCTTGCCCGGAAAACCCTATGACGGCCACGCACTCGAAACCGTCATCCCGACCATCGAGGCGCAGCTCGGCGCAACGCTTTCCCGTATCATCGCAGATGCCGGATACAAAGGTCACAACGCCCGGCAAGCCACCGCGTCAAGGTCTATACCGCAGGCCAGAAACGCGGGCTGTCACCATAGGCCAGCTCTGTTTGCGGTTAATGGTCGATCGCTCCTGAGGATTGAGCGGTACAAACGTGCGCTGCTCCACAACTCGCCGGGTTGCGCCCGATCAACTTGGCAATCATGTCTTCGATGGATCTCTTGCTGAGATGTAATCATCTCCGGCCACGTCCTCGAGTCGCAGGGCTACGTTTGAAGGCAATCGGCTCGCAATCGTTGACGCATCCGTTTCCTGCCCGGCAGTCTCGTGGCGTGGCCCGTTCCGGCGCCCGAGCCGTTTCAGTGCCTCGAGCAGGTCGTCGACGAAGGTGAAGATGACCGGGATGACAATAAGGCTGAGCAGCGTCGACGTTGTTACGCCGCCGATCACCACAATGGCCATCGGCTGCCGGAAACTTGTATCGCCTCCCGTCAGGCTGAGAGCAACCGGAAGCATGCCCGAGCCCATGGCGATGGTGGTCATGACAATGGGACGCCCGCGCTTGTGGCAGGCATCGACGAGAGCATCGAACCTCCCCATTCCCTGGCGGCGCAAGGTGATCGCGCATTCGACGAGAAGGATCGAGTTCTTCGTCACCACTCCCATGAGCATCAGCAGCCCGATGACGACCGGCACGGAGAAGCTAGTTCCGGTCATCAGCAGCGGCAGGAGTGCGCCTCCGAGCGAAAGCGGGAGGGCCATGAGGAGGGTGAACGGCTGCAGGAAATCGTGGAAAAGCAGGACCAGCACTGCATAGATGCACAACACGCCGATTGCCATTGCAAGCGCGAAGCTTTGGAACAGTTCCAAACTGCGCTGAAGTTCGCCTTGTTTCATGAGCGTGACGCCCGCCGGCAGGTGCTCAAGAGCCGGAAGCGCCTTTGCCTCGCGATAGAGGTCGCCCAGGATACGGCCGTTGAGTTCAACGGAAAGAGTCACGATACGCATTCGATCGATGCGGTTGATCTCGGAAGGACTCCCGCCGATACGGATGTCAGCGATTGATCCGAGATCGACGCTGCCGTGGGTTCCGGCCACCCTTATGTTCCTAATGCCGTCGAGATTTTTGCGTGCCTGGGGCTTGAACCGGACGACGATAGGGATTTGCCGCTGAGGCAGATTGAGCTTTGGCAGGGCGGAAGAGTAGTCCCCATGTGTCGCCACGCGCGCGGCTTCCGCGATGTCGCTTGACGTCACCCCGAGTGCGGCTGCGCGTACAACGTCCGGGATGATCTGAACCTCGGGCGCCTGCCGCGAGGCGGTCGACGTCACCGCTCCGATATCGTTGAGCGTACGGAGTTGCTCCTCAAGCGCCTTGCTTGCTTCGTCAAGGGCATTGGAGTCATCGCTGGCGAGGGTGATGTCGAGCTGCGTTCCGTTGCCGCCGCTACCGACCGCGACCCGTACGCCGGGGAGCACCGAGAGGGCCGACCGGATGTCGTTTTCGATCTCTGACTGCTTGCGGTTTCGTTCGTCAATGGGCGTCAGCATGACGACGAGCTTGGCCGTTCCGATACTTCTGGTGGTGGTGACCTCGGGACCACTACCCGTCGATGCCGAACCGACCGACGAGAAGACATGCGTCACCTCGCCAAGCGTGCTTATGATGTCCGCCGCCTTCTTGGTTGTTGCGTCCATTTGGTCGATGGTGGCGCCGGGCTGCTGGGTCAACGTCACCTCGGTCCGTGCGTCGTCGGCAGCCGGCAGGAAGCCCGATTTCAGGAAGGGGATGGTGTAAAGCGAGAGTGCGACGAAGGCTGCGATCACGAAGACCGTTTTCTTCCTGTGGTTCAAAGACGCCTTCACAATCGCAATGTAGGCACGCATGATTCGCCCATCCTTTTCCTCGGTGGGATGCGGCTTCATGAGATAGGCGGCCATCATCGGCGTTAGTAGACGCGCAACGACCAAGGAGGCGAGTACAGCGACTGCGGCGGTGATGCCGAACTGGCGGAAGAGCAACCCTGGGATGCCGCCCATGAATGCCGTGGGCAGGAAGACCGCGACGAGCGTGAGCGTGGTCGCGATCACTGCTAACCAGATCTCATTGGCCGCTTCGAGGGCGGCATCAATCGGCCGTTTGCCCATCTGGAGGTGGCGAGCGATATTTTCGATCTCGACGATGGCATCGTCGACAAGGATGCCGACCACCAACGACAGTGCAAGCAGAGTAATGATATTGAGACTGAAGTCAGCGAGGTACATGGCGAGGAAGGTCGGTATGATCGACAATGGCAGTGCCACGGCCGACAAGATGGTTGCGCGCCAATCCCGCAGAAAGAGCCAGATGACCACGATGGCGAGGATCGCCCCCTCGAACAACATGTGCATCGAACCATGATAGTTGTCGAGGATCGATCCGACGGTGCTGTAGACTTCATCAATCTGCACGTCGGGATGTTCGGCGGCGAACTGTGCCATCGCGTTATCGACGTCGGCGGCGACGCCGGTGTCGGAAAACCCGTTCGAGCGGTTGATCGCGACAGCGATCACGGGCTGGCCGTCAAGATAGGCAAGTGAGGACCGGTCTGCGAAGCTGTCAGTGATGGAAGCGACATCGTCGAGACGGACCTGCTGCCCGTTGGCCAGCGGAATTCGGAGCCCCTTGAGGTCTTCGACAGACGCCACGGCGCCGAGCGTCCGCAGAGTTTGGCGCGTGCCGCCGATTTCTCCCAGGCCACCCGACGTATCCGCTTGGACCGACTTCAACTGTGCCGAAACAGTCGCTGCAGTGATCCCGAGCGAGGCCATCGTCGCCGGATCGAGGTCGACATGAACCTCGCGGTCGATGCCGCCGAATCGGCTCACCTGTCCCACTCCCGGTACCGACAGAAGGACCTTCGTCATATCGTTGTCGATAAACCAGGAAAGCTCGGTCTCATTAAGGTGGGACGAACGGACCGCGTAGGTGACCAGCGCAGTGCTCTGCAAAGTAACTTTGGTGACGCTCGGCGTCTGCATTTGCGCCGGCAGATCCGCCTTTGCACCGTCCACGGCGTTACGGACCTCGTTCAACGCCTCGTTGCTGTCCTTCTCCAGCTCGAAGGAGGCGGTGATCGAGACAGTTCCGTCGGTGATCGTCGTCGTGATGTGGTCGAGATGGCTCAGCGACGCGAGTTGGTCCTCGATCACTCGGGCAACCTCCGTCTCGAGTTGCGTCGGCGACGCGCCCCCGAGTGTCGCGGTGATGCTGATCCTCGGAAGGTCCATATCGGGGAAGTATTGGATCGGCAGGCGCTTGAACGCCAGCAGTCCGCCGATGGTAAGCATTGCGAAGAGCAGTATCGCCGGTATGGGTTTGCGGATCGACCATGCAGAGAAATTCATCAGTTTTTCGCCGCAATATTCACGAGGTCGTTGTCCGACAGAAACGCACCGCCCGACGTCACGACTTTCGACGACCGGTCTATGCCGGAGAGCATCTCGACTTCGCCATTGTTGCGACGGCCCGTTTCCACCCGGACCCGTTTTACCCGCTTGTCCTCGTCGGCTGTGAAGACGTAGCTTATCCCATCATGGAACACGATTGCCGTCTCGGGAATCGTCAGCGCCGGCGTGGTCTGCAGTTCGATGCTGCCCGTGACGTAAAGGCCGACGCGCGGACGGACGTCGGCGGGAAGCGCGACATAAACGATTGCGCGGCTGGTATTCGTGCTGATCGAAGGTCCCACAAGCCTCACTTTGCCATGAATGGGGTGGCCGTCCGGCCTATTGATCTCGACGCTCAATCCTCCGGAAATACGCCCAAGGTAGTGCGCCGAAACCTCCGCCTGCCATTCGACACGCTGCTGGCGGACCAGGCGGAACAGCTCGGTGCCGGCGGAGACGACTGCGCCGAGCTCGGCGGAGCGCGAGGTGATAAGGCCGTCGTCAACGGCGACGATGGTTGATTGGCTAAGCTTGATCTTTGCGCTGTCGAGTGCCGCCTCTTCGGATTCAAGGCTTGCGGTTGCCGTCTGCTCATCGGCCAGATATTCGACGATCTTCTCGTCGGAAAGGGCGCCCGAAGGACGAAGCTGCCGAGCGCGGTCCGCATTGGCCTTGGCCTTCGTCAGATTTGCCTTGGCGGTCACGACGGCCGCTTCCTGTTTACGAAGGTCGGCGAGCACGCTGTCCTTAGAAAGCTGGACGAGCGCCTGCCCCTTTGTGATAGTGGATCCGACATCGGCAAGCACATCGGTTATGCGCAGGCCGCTCGTCTCGGAGGCTATGTTTGTTTCCTGTCACGGTTTCAGCCAGCCGCTCGCAGGAACGGTTTCCGGCCATTCGCGTTGCGCCGGCGTCACCAGTGAGACGGTAAGGGCGGGTGCTGCGGGCTGATCCGCCATGGCACACCGGAAGGGAAGCAGTGCTAAGCAGACCAGGACGGGGGCGAGTGGGATAAACGGCTTTCTCAACGATGAATCCTCGTGGTTCACGGCACCGGTACATTGCCAATCCGCGCCAGCGCGATGGAGTTGTTCTTCGCTTGATCGCGCGGATATGGGGGTGGGGCCTTGATGCCCCACGACCGGATGTCGCCCTGTCCACGAGTAGAGCCTCGAGCCTCTTGAACCCGGGGGAGAACGTCGGGCGGGCGTGCTGGTTGGACGCGGGCGTTCAGCGTCTGTAGCCCGGAGGGCAGGCTGGTCAGGCGCAGGGATGACAGATTCAGCGCTCCATGGACATCGCCGGTCTCTACCCACGCTCTGATTCTTCTCACCGCTTCTTGCCGGCCCTCGTATTCCCCCGGAACCTCCTCGGCAATGCAGGCTTCCAGGATCTCGTCCAGCCCGCGGCGGGGCGCGGCGTGAAGGTTCGTGGGATCGTCGGCGGCGTCGACGGAGGACGTCCGCGCTTCGGCGGGGGGCGGATCAGCTAGGGCGGAAACACCTCGCCGGCAGCGTTGGTTGGAATTGTTACCTTCGCCCGACCGGGCCTGCCCTGTGTTCATCATTGCTGTCTTTACGGTAGCGCTATCAAGAGAGTGCATGCTAGTTTCCGCCGACCACTCCTCCCAATGGATCTCGGAGCCAGCCACGGACAATAACTGCAAAGATCCACCTTCGGGATCACCTCTCTTCATGCAACACGCCGTAGCATGGGCATAATCGATTGTTTGGATGGAATTCATCGATGCTATGGATAGATCAGGTAAGATGTCCGCCATCAGTCCGCCTGATCGCTGCGGTGGTCGATCGCCACAAGCCCTGCCAAGCCGACCGGGCGATCTCGGTCATTTGCGGTCGAGCCGTGGGGCCTAACCAAGGCCTTGTGGCACTCGCCGTGATAATCTGCCGCCACAGCCGGCCGCGCGGGCATCGACCTCCGTCACCCCGCCAAGTCCAGCGTTTCGAAGTGAAAAGGGCCGCGTACGCGGGTAGAAAAGCGCTCAGCTGCATCGAGGTCTATCACTAGCCTTCCGCGAGGCGGGCCGTGTGAAGATACCAAGAGCGCGCCCAGCTATTTTGCTCCCGCATCCGCAGGCGGCAAAGCCGTCCCGTCCGGGCATAGCCGACGAGGAAGGTGCCACCGCGCTCGGCCTCGTTGTGCCGCTGTGCGCAGCCACCATCTTTCAGGCATTGGCGAAGCGCGTTGACGAACTCCGGCACCAGAAAGGCATAGACATCAGTTTCGGGATCCCTCTTTGGCGGCTTGAAGGAATGCCCCAAAAGCTGGCCGATCCAAACGAAGTCGTAAAGCCGAAGATGAACTCCTGTCGGCCCGATGTCGACCTTCGCCGAAGGTCCATCGTGTCCGAGGCCGGCCACAATTGTGCACCGTCGGAAGGCTATCGATGATAGCGATAGATCTCGCCCGGCCCGGAGCGAAGATTAGCGCTCCTCGCATCAGCAACCTTGAACGACGCAGACCTTACTTCGCGTCGGGAGAGGGAGCGCACCTGCCGGCCCAAACTGACCAAAGTTTTCAAGGGCCGGATTGACGGGATTTCTATCGTACTCCGAAGCCTCCGGTCTCGGACGCTTTTCCATTATACTTTTGGAAAAGAACCGAGGCCTCGCTCGAAACCTGCAAGCTCAATATCATCAAGCTCTAAGAGCGTGTTACTGCAGAATTGCCCACGATGCCCCAGGACGGCCTCCTCTGGGTTGTGACGATGATGTCATGGCGTTCACGGACTTAACATCGAATCACGACCTCATCGATCATTTGAGGTGGGTCAATCCTGGCCGGCAAGCCGCTTCTCGTAGAAGATCACTGCATATCCGTGCAACATCCCTTCCCTGCGGCGGACATAGCCAGCCGTCTCATAAACTCTTTGAGCCCCCACTTGGATCTTTGTCGTGTCGAGCTTTATCCACTTGAATCCAAGAGCAACGGCTCGCGATTCCAATTCACGAAGAAGCCTCCTTCCGAGCCCTCGTCGTTGAAAGGCGGGATCGACCCGCATACGTTTCAGCTCTGCGACATCGTCGTCAACAGGTTTCAATCCGCCCATAGCAGCGAGTTGGGGGCCAATATGCGCAACTATGAAGTCTCCGCCTGACGCGATGTATACTTCTCCGACATTGCGTAAATCATCCTCCCAGAATCTTTCCGGACCACGCACACCAACAGCCTCAGATGCGCTCCTATGCAGATGCCATACATCATCGGCATCCCCTGACTCAAACCGACGAAAGATCACTTCGTCTTGAGACATCGAACATCACCTTTCTCGTGTCGGACGCCTGCGCGTCTGGCATCGTGATATGTTTTTACCTAGGCAAATACCGCCGTTATCTTTGATGCGCCGCCGTTAACAGCCGCTGTGAAAGCACAGCCTCGACACTTTCCGAAGCTTCAACTCCGACAACTGGACGACCCGGTTCAACCGTATATTTCAAAGCCGTACCGCGGTGCATCCGGGTAAACCGATCCAACGCACAAACACAGGACGCGCGCAGCTTTCTGATTTCACTGCCGTGGCGCTCCATGACGGGCGAGATGGTTGCAAACTTAGGAAAGTCCGCTTTCCCTTCTAGCCAGCTTGGCTGGAGCCCCGCGCTGCCCTTGTCTGGTGACAACCAGCGGAATACTTCCTGAATGCAACCTTGCGGATAGTATTCTGACAGCCGATATATATCCATGTAAAATTGCGGTTTCTGATGGAAGAGTTCTTCACCGATCAATAGCACCGACACCGCCACGATCCGGGCAGAAAAACGGCCGCTCGGGCCCAGCCTATCCTTGTAGGGGTTTTTTCCGTAAAACACCCGAAATTGGCCAAATAGATCGGGCGACATGCGTTCATTAAAACGTGCTAGAACACAAACTGCTGCCTCAAGGCGCTCCACGCATACCGCAAGACATTGACGCGCGTCCGCCCCGACGGCGTCACGCATCTCGAGTAGAGCGTCCATTGCTGACTGCAATTCACTTTCAATGAGGAGATGGCCCAGGCAAAAATCTCGCTCCTCGACCCCGGCCGAGCCGAGGCAATATACGCGTGGATCGCTCTGCAACGGATTCGTAAGGATCATATCTTCATAGGAAAGGACATCAATGCTAGGCTGCCGCTGACAGCTTACGCGCGCAAGCTGCCTCAGCGCTCCTCCCACTGTCAGCTCGGCATCGACGGGATGAAGGCCGGCAAACGCAGACATCTGATAAGCACAATTGACGAGATACTGGATATCTGTCTTAGCGACCCCGAACTCGGGCTGCGGTAGGTTCAGCAGCTGCGCCTTATAGTCCGTCTCCGCAATCATTGCGTTAATGCTACGCCCAAGCGCCTTAACCGCTTCATCGGGTCGTTCACTGGCTTTGATCTCCGCAATACAGTGCGGCAGTTGATCACTGACAAAATTGCTGAGAAGCCCCAACGGGCGCTTTCGCTCCCGGCGATCAATGCTATCGGTTAGATGAGAAAATATCTCCTGCGTCCGACAAGGCGGCTGTTCCGGCACGGAAAAGGGCAACTTGGTGACCATTGACGAGCACCCCGACTTCACCGAAAGATAGCTTGCATTTCTGCACTTGATCCGTATCTTGCCGCCGGCGAGTAATCGTGTTTTTCGAGCAGATCAGTTCGTTTGTCTGTTATTCTGCTATCGTTGTACGCGACTCGCTCAAGCACATTATCCGAGAAAAATAGCAGCGATACAGCGCCCGAATTGATAATGCCGGCAGCAGTCAAAGAAAGCACGCCATCGTTTGAGATGCAGGCGAGTCCCGCCTCCCTTAATATTTGAAGCTCGCGGCCAAAGTATTTTTTAATCGACACCCCAAATTCTCGCTCGAAGCGGGAGAGTGGCACTCCGCTGCTTCGCAAGGCAAACATTAATGTTCTGCGTATGAGATCGTCTTGCGACAGTACAGCACCTTTCCACACTGGTTTTTCGCCCGCTTCAACTCTAGACAGATATCGATCTAAATCCGCCTCGTTATAGAACTGGCACTGACTCATGTAGCCAAATCCGCCAACCCCAAACGGGACGAGATTATTGTCGTTCCAAGAATCGTATTTACGACGCTGTTGAACGGAATGCGGCTGCGGCCTCTTAGTCCAGTAGAAGATCGGCCCATGTCGATAGCCAAGGCTCGTGAGGATGTGCTCCGCCATAAAATGCATTATGATGCGCTCCTTAGCGCCCGCGAATTGATATCGTCCTCTCGCCAATTGGTGGGCTATGGGGTCCGTCGATTTAAACATTAATGGGAATATATTGAATTTCTCAATTCCCATATCCACGAGGCCGATAACGGAGTCGTACCAGCTCCGGAGCGTTTGCTCCGGCAGCCCATACATCAGGTCAAGGGATAGATTCTCGACGCCCATCTCGTTAAGTAATTTTACGAGTTGGATCACCTCATCCGTACCATGCCCGCGGTTTAATACGCGCAAAATATTTCGATCTAGTGTTTGAACACCCAGAACGAAGCGGTTTACGCCGCCTCTAAGTAGAGTGGATACGCGATCCGCAGCATCCGCATGCTTTACAAGTGAGGGATGCAATTCAAAACTTACTTCGGATTTCGATAAATCAAAGCGCTTGTTGATCATATCAAATAGCGTTTTTAGTTGGTGGTTGGTCAAAAACGAGGGCGTGCCACCCCCGAAAAAAGCAGTCTCAATAGCTCTGCCATCAAGCGCCGCATCTGACCAACTCATCTCTTTATTTAAGGCCGCCAAATATCGTTCCACTCGCTCGGACGATGGATTGATTTCCTTGGCGAAGTGGCAAAAGGTGCAATACTGATTACAGAAAGGGATGTGGAAATAGAGGTCAATTGACGATGCAACCTGGGCCAACAACTGTTCGCCATTCAGGTCGCCCATTGCCTTGAGAGGAGGATATGTGCCGACGAGATAATCGTTGTGTGTGTCAAGGTGCAAGTTTTGCGACCTCAACATATCTAAATTGATGTCGTACGAGCGGTCGATCGCAAATTCCAGGGCCTCGGAATAACTCGGCGCGTACATTTCTTTAGGACTCCTTTTGGCTTCTGTGTGAAGGCAATGCGTGATGGCAGTTGCGTTCGCGCTGCATCGCTGTCTTCTGCTTGGGCGAACAGCGCATTTCGATCAGTAATCCGGATTCGTTGGCTCCCCGTCGACGCGACAAAAGTCAGGCAGGAACGCGCTCAATAATGCAGCGTCCATGGCATTGATTGGATCAATTGAGGGAAAGTTCATTTGAATCCCTGCGGCGGCTGGAAGACCGCACGTGGTCGTGCGGATCCTTTACGGTGTCACTGCAATAGACGTGCCAACAAAGACTTTTGTGCAGGCCCTGCTCGAAAGACGAGAAACCAGTGCATCGCGTCGCCGCGTCGACGGAATACTTGCGCCTCAGCGTCGGCTTTCGAACATACACGTCTTCAACCGGACATGGCTGAACACGACATGTCGATACCGGATCCATACTTCCCCGGAAGTGGGTTCTAAGTAAGCGCGAGTTTCGCTGCACCTTTTGTTCTTGTCGCATGGCTTTGTCCACCTGTTGAGACACAACGTGATGATTGATGAGAGCGAGCCAGAGAGGAAGCTGAAGGTGAGGTTCGTGCATGCGATCGAACCTACGCTAGTGCTCCGATGGTATGGAGTTCACTTGCTGGAATGGAGAGGTCGTCCGGCTCGCCTTATCATCGATGCATTCGACCGTGAGATTATCGCCTGGGCGGCTGTCGCCAATACCGGTGATGCCGATGTTCATCTTGAATTCCGATCCAGCGCCGCAGCGCTTATGTTGACTCCGTCTTTCACTTAGCCGAAAAGAACTTGCTTAAAGAGGTTGATAACTGATGGCTGACGAGAACAATTCGGATTCCACTACCGATGTCGTAGAGACCGATGCGCCGGCAAAAACCGCGGCGCCTAAAAAGCAACGCGCACCACGGCGTCTGAAGGAAACTGCCGAAGCAATGGTGGCCACATCACTCGCGAAGTTGCCCAGGGGTCGCAAGAAGCGTAGCCAACAAGCCGGAGAAACGAAGCCGACGCCCGTCGAAACGCAAGTTGCTGGAAGGAGCACGGCGAAGGACGTCATCAGGGACACCGGAAGAAAAAGGACGGCAAAGCAAATCGAGCGATCGGCTAAGGCGCCTCTTCCGGCAATCGATGAGATGGCGGATCTTATTCAGCTTGAAGAAGAGAATAAAGGGCTCCGTAAAACCCTGGCAGATAAGCTTCGCGCGGAAAATGCCGACCTGCGCAAGCGGCTCGGGCTCGATTGATCGGTTGCGAGATCGACCTCAGCCACTACATATTCGGTCGGAGAGACATTCGCCGGGCTCAGGTCGCGAGCCCGGATCTGAAGCTGCGGCAACGTCGTGGTAGGGGATTGCTCGAGGTTGAAGCACTATGAGATCACCATGGAAATTTCTTGCGCAATTGACGTCGCAGCGACGGCCGGCAGAAACACGAGAGAGTTCAATTGGGCGTGAAGCCGATACCGAGGCAAGCGAAAGCGAAGCGCAACAATCGTCGGCGCTTCCGTTAAATCCAACGGAAGCATCCCATGGATCTGAGCACAATGAAAACCGATCTGCTCAGCTCATGGCGATCACGACTTCAAACGAAACGGAACGCGAGGTCGATGCCGCGCGGGCGGTCTCGGTTCCAGTCGATGTTGAGGAGGTCCGGGCACCGGCACGTCATGAGGTCAGCCAGTCGAGTGCTGAAGCGCAAGCGGTACGGCTGGAAAGCGAGACAAGCAAAAAGTCTCCACCACCGCGGACGAAGAGGCCCCGCACCGACATGGTTGCGCAGAGCACTGCCGTCGCAAACAGGGATAAAAGTGCGCAATTTTCGTCCTCGCGAGAAGCTTTCTTCGACGAGGTGGCAGGCCTGGACGAGGAAATCAAGCAACTGAGAATTCAATTTGCTCAAAAGCTGCATTTGCAGAATATTCAGCTTAAAAAGATGCTTGCGCGATTCGACGTATCGTGAGCCTGCTTACAATCTCGTAGATTGGACACATATATGAAAACACAGCAACGAAAGTTCGTTGTCGAACTCAAATCGACGCGCCGACGGTCAACAATGCGGCCAGCTTCCATTTGGGCCAACACCGATCTCAAGGCTCATGTGCGTGAGGCGGAAGCTGAAGCGCCGCATCTCTTCGAGCCCAATATGGTCTCAAAGGTTCCGGGCCAGGACAGCGAGCTGGCGACGGATCCAAGACCCGAAACACACCTGAGCGACAACACCGAAGCCGGCGACGAAAAGCAGATTTCGGCTTCATTGGTCGCGCCGGAGCATGCTGACACACCTCGGCAAGACAATGATCTGGCTTTTAGCTCCATTCCACAATTGAAAGAGGGCTCTTCCGGGCGACGATCTCCAAGACCGGCGAGGCGTCGACGCGAAGCGGATGGCAATCGTCATGCTGACGGCGCAAAAAGCGTTCGCAGTATGCGATCAACCGCCGCTCAAGTCGAAGCAGCTTCCGATGAGTTAGTCGCGCTTGACGAAGAGAATCGGCGACTAAGGGGCTTGCTGACAAAGCATCTTCTTCAACAGAATATTCAGCTTCACCAGATGCTTGCGCGATTTGGCGTCATTGAAACATGAATCGATCGTCTGTTTTGCGATCGGCGGTTCGATCCCTATCAAGGCGAAGGATTCTGTCGGCCGCAAAAGAGGAACGGCCCGCCTTCGCGGTCCGATCCTCTAACTGACAAAATCAATCAAAGCACACGGACGTTTTCAGCCCTTGATTTTCCGGTCTTGCGATCCTGGCCGACCTCGTAGCTCACTCTTTGCCCTTCGCTTAGCGAACTGGCCCCCTGTAAAGCTGACACGTGCACGAACACGTCAGTTCCTCCATTTTCGGGCGTAATGAAGCCAAATCCTTTGTCTCCATTGAAAAACTTAACGGTTCCAGTGGCCATACCTAATCCTCGACGGTCCCGCGGCTGATTGCCGCTACGAAAAACCTATAGTTCGAAGCCGCCGTCTGCAATGTGTTCGTTCTTGTTGCAGTACGTCGAGAAACCAGCGATCCGTATGAGCACGCGGTGGCCCTAGAGAAATCAAGTTCTACCCCGTGTGCTGTTCTTGTGCTCGGGCGTGCATTTTGGACGCCGATTGACAGGAGACTGGAGTTGCGCGCGGAACTGCGAGACCGCTCCCGTCAATCAACGGGCCGATCACCGCGACCGGTCGATGGTCCCTATTCAGCAAGTGCTATCCAACTTGCGCGATATTTTCCCCCCGGTGAATGTCTATCGATTGACAGGCGAACCTGATCCAGAGATGCCGAGCTACGACCACTTTTTGCTCGTCCTCGTTAGGAAAGGGATAAAATATGGAAAGGCGACACTTCCTCAGGGGCCTGGCTTTGCTTGCCTCATGTCCACTCTGCACTAAGACAACATTTGCGGCAGAAGGTGTCGATTGGGGCTATGAAGGTGACGCGGGTCCCGAACATTGGGGCTCGCTCAGCAAGGAGAACAACGCCTGCTCGGCGGGTCTACAGCAATCGCCGCTCGATATCGGGGGGGCAATCAAGGCCGATATTCCAGACCTCGTGCCCGATTGGAAGAGCGGCGGCACAATCCTCAACAATGGGCATACGATCCAAGTGCAGGCGGCACCCGGCGGCACGCTCCGCTGCGGAGACAAGACCTATGAACTAATACAGTACCATTTTCATGCGCCGAGCGAACATCTGGTTGAAGGAAAGGCCTTTCCGATGGAAGCGCATTTCGTCCACAAGCATGCCGAAACGGGTGCGCTGGGCGTATTGGGCATTTTCCTTGCTCCTGGGCGTCCCAATGCGGCCTTTTCCAGCCTCGCGGCAGCTTTCCCGCAAAAGCCCGGTGAGGAAGCAGCAATCGACGGGGTGAACCCTGGCGGGTTGCTGCCATCCTCCCTCCGATATTGGACTTACGAGGGATCACTGACCACGCCGCCGTGCAGCGAAATCGTCGATTGGATGGTGGCAATGCACCCAGTCGAAGTCGATGCTGCCGACATCAAGAAGTTTACGGCACTCTATTCGATGAATGCCCGGCCAGCGCTCGTCACCAATCGCCGCTATATTCTGAGCTCCAGCTAGATTGTTCGGTTGCGTTCATCATAGCGCTGCACAAGGTCGTTTCCTGCTACAAAAACGGTTGACGATACTGCGCAGGCGCCTTCTTAAAGGAGACGTCGAACGGTGACGCGGAGGTTTATCGTGCGAGGTGTTGAAAGCGCAGCGGCTTTACCAATCCGCGCCCAATGACGGTTGCCGCACCCGACCACGGCAAAGGGCCGACCCTTGAGCGTGTCCGGCTGGAGGCTCTCAGCCCAGGCAACGAACCGTCCGGCGTTGTTCGGCGGTTGCCCTTCGTAGGACGCCGTAACGACGATGAAAGGCATGTCAACTGGAACTCTGAAGGCGGAGTCATCGGCCGGCGCGACGATCGGCGCGTAGCCCCGAGTCGCAGCTTCGCTTCCGATCTGTTTCGCGAAGGATTCTGCCGTGCCTGAATTGCTGCCATAGAGTACGAGCAGCGGTCCGGGGCCGTGGGCCAAAGCCGCAAGGTCTCCATCAGTACCTGTTCGACGTAAACGAGGTTCCCCAGGTCCCGCACTGTCGGAACCTCACCGCCGAGAGCGTCGCCGGCATGGGCTTGCAAGCTCGCCAGTTCCTTCGGGCTTTTAAGCAGCAGCCAAGTCGTTGCTTCCCCAGTTCTGCAGACGGAAGATCGGACCGAACTCCTTCGACAGGCGCATCAGGCTCTGGACCGGTACCTTTGGATTGAGCGCAGCGATGTGCCCGAGGATCGGAAGGCCTTTCGGATGCGGAATCTATTCAAACCTGTTCATGTCAGCGTCTCCTTAAATGACTTGTCCTTTGGAGATGGCCCAAGGTCCCTCCGCGGGACAACCGAGGAAAAAACGCAAAAGAGCATCGCGCCAGCGTCATGCATCCATGAGACGAATGGGTGTTATCCAAAGAATCAATTTGCCAATCCGTTGAGCGCCATTAAAACGCGCTGAAACTGACCAAAATCAAGTCCATCGCGGTAGGCCAACTATGGGTACGAAGCTTCCCGCCAGCCGGCATTCGTCGGAGTCACGATTGAGGACAGCAGGTGACCCGCAGCCCCTGTGTGAGGCGACCGGGAGCGAGTGATATAGCCTCGCTGAGACGAGAATTTGAGTACGCCGCGAGAGGCGTGGAAGGAACGCGAAGAGGGATATGTGCGGGATTGTAGGCATCGTCGGGAAGCAGCCTGTCTCGACACGGCTGGTCGATGCGTTGAAACGCCTGGAATATCGCGGCTACGATTCGGCCGGCGTCGCGACGATCGACGATGGAGCCCTCCATCGCCGGCGCGCGGAGGGCAAGCTCGTCAATCTAGAGGCAAGGCTGAAAGAGCAGCCTCTGGTCGGCACCATCGGCATAGGCCATACGCGCTGGGCGACCCATGGCGCGCCGACGGAACGCAATGCGCACCCACATTTCACCGACGGTATCGCCGTCGTACACAATGGCATTATCGAGAATTTTGCTGAGTTGAAGGACGAACTGGCCGTGGCCGGCGCCGAGTTCCAGACCGAGACGGACACAGAGGTCGTCGCGCATCTCCTGGCAAGGTTTCGCCGGGATGGCACTGGACGTCTCGAGGCGATGTTTGCGATGCTGAGACGGTTGAGGGGCGCCTACGCACTCGCTGTCCTTTTCGAAGATGATCCGTCGACCATTATGGCGGCCCGTAACGGACCGCCGTTGGCGATTGGCCATGGGAATGGCGAAATGTTCCTTGGCTCCGACGCCATCGCCCTGGCGCCCTTTACCAATCAAATCACCTATCTGGTCGATGGCGACTGGGCGGTGATCGACAATTCCGGTGTCCTTATCTTTGATATCGACGGCAATGTCGTCTCCCGGCCGCGGCAGGTTTCCTCGGACGCCGCGTTTATGGTCGACAAGGGTAACCATCGCCACTTCATGGAGAAGGAAATCTACGAGCAGCCGGAGGTCGTGGCTCACGCTCTCGGTCACTACGTCAACTTCATCGACAACCGGGTCGCGCCCGTGTCCGGCGCGATCGATTTCGCCAAGTTGCCGAGCCTTGCCATTTCCGCCTGCGGCACGGCCTATCTGGCAGGTCTGATCGGCAAATACTGGTTCGAGCGCTATGCGCGCCTGCCGGTGGAAATCGATGTGGCGTCGGAGTTCCGCTACCGCGAAATCCCGCTGTCGCGACAATCGGCAGGACTCTTCATCTCGCAATCCGGCGAGACCGCCGACACGCTGGCGTCGCTCCGCTATTGCAAGGAGCATGGTCTGAAGATCGGCGCGATCGTCAACGCCCGTGAGTCGACGATCGCACGGGAATCCGATGCGGTTTTTCCGATCCTGGCCGGCCCGGAGATCGGGGTTGCCTCTACCAAGGCCTTCACCTGTCAGCTTGCGGTTCTTGCTACGCTCGCGATCGGCGCGGGCAAGGTGCGCGGCAACGTCAGCGATGAAGAGGAGCAGGCGCTCGTCAGGAGCCTTGCCGAGATGCCGCGCATCATGAGCCAGGTGCTGAACAGCATCCAGCCGAAGATCGAACTCCTGTCGCGGGAACTGTCGAAGTGTCCGAACGTGCTCTATCTCGGCCGCGGCACCAGCTTTCCACTGGCCGTCGAAGGCGCCCTGAAGCTCAAGGAGATTTCCTATATCCACGCGGAGGGCTATGCCGCCGGTGAGCTGAAGCACGGGCCGATCGCTCTCGTCGACGAGAACATGCCCGTCATCGTCATCGCGCCCCATGACCGCTTTTTCGATAAGACTGTCTCCAACATGCAGGAGGTGGCAGCCCGCGGCGGCCGGATCATCCTGATCACCGACGAGCGTGGTGCGGCCGTGTCGAAATTCGGCATGACAATCGCACTTCCGAATGTGGATGAGATTATTGCGCCGATGATATTCTCACTACCGATACAGCTGCTCGCCTATAACACGGCTGTCTTCTTGGGCACCGATGTCGACCAGCCCCGCAATCTTGCAAAATCAGTCACTGTCGAATGATCATCAACCCCCGAAAAGGGACGAAGTCGGGAGTCCGCGGCAGCTGTGACGGCGGCGCCTTGCCCGGCCGACGGGAGGAGATTGCGGACGTGGGGTTTCCTGTGAGGTAATGCCGATCAGATCATCGATGTGTTGGTCTGCGATAACTGAGGAATTGCATGCTCTCTAACGCCAAGGCACTGCAACCGACTAAGCTCCACGGCACAAGCGCAAGAGCCGCTACAACTTTGCGGTGCCACCAATTCCGACGACAGCGAAAAGACGACAGCAGAAAACAGCTGTCAAGTTCCGCAACAGAGGCGGGCAGCTGTTTCCGAGAGGGTTCAGCGAGTTCATACCGATCTCTTGTCAGCGGAAGCTGCAAGCTCTAACTCCGGTGCCTCCCGTTTCTAGCTCAACCGGCCGCGCGCGAGTGCGGAGCGAGGCAAATGCCGCCTCAGCTATATACATTCGCCTCAAGCTCCCCATTGCTAATGGCTTTACGCAGGGTTGTTGCAAGCAATCTATTGTTCGCTCGGCCCTTTCTTATCTGCACGCATGAGGTGCGCATCAAGGCGCTTGCGCACCAGATTTGGAAGTTTAGCAGTCTTAATGGCGTCGAGATCGGCGGGGTTATCGCCAACCTCAATGAGTGCCACCATTCCCATACCTGCATGCGGCGTGCATTTCACAACATAGGCGCCCGGAATGTCGAATTTTGTCCGATATTCTTCGTTCGCTTTGGATTTGAATTCGGGCGCTCCGTTGGGGATCAAACCTTTGTAGGTTTCGACATTGTGGCCCTTGTCAACGGGTATGAAGGTGACGGTGTCGCCGGGTGTGATCTTCACAAATCCCGGTTCGAAGGCCATTGCGCCGTCGGCGCCTTTGTTGAGCATCCGGATCTGGTGATCCGCCGCCATGAGTGGCATCGCCGAAGAGGCCAGCGCTGCCGTTGCAACGATCGGACCGATTTTAAAACGCATTTCCTATCTCCTGTTTGCAAGGCCCTCAGCGCCCGACTTTAGGTGCGGACCGGCAGATATTCTTTGAGATTGAGCAAATTCTGGTTCAATTCTTGAGGGCGAGCGGCAAAGCGAGCTCCCGGGCCGGCGATTGTCTCCTCTCGAATGCGGTGTTCTTGCGCCTCCACCTGTCCCGGCTCGCGTTGTCGTTGGGAGCTTACAGGTTTTGCAGCACGCGCCCTGGCTCGGACGGCTGCTGGCGGCCGCTGCGTTGCGAGAGGCAGGACACACGACGGCGGTGCATCTCGCCGCCGTCAATCTCGGCCTCAAATCCATTGTCGGCATCGCGCTCGCGACACAAGGCTGCTGGCGATCGTCAATGGCATCATCGCGGCGGCCGAGCTTGGCCTCAAGGAGCATGACCGGCTGGCGCTCGCAAAACGGATGATGGAGTGGCGCTTGGTCGGCCGGCGCTCGTCCTCCAATCTGCCGGGCCTGATCGAGCTCGTGGTTTCGTGGCCCCTGGTCTCGGCCGGCATGGTCGCCGAGACCCTCAAAATAGCGCCGCGGGCGGCGGTCAGGATCATCGAGGAACTGGGATTGAGGGAGATGACGGGCAGGGGGAGGTTTCGGGCGTGGGGGGTGCTGTAGCCGGGCGCAGCTCTCGATGAAATGCCTTGACGAGGCGCATGGTCAGCGGAAGGGTGCTCAAGGCCTCTGGTGTGCTCCTCGCCGCTGCACGATTGTCTTGCTCAATATTCGCCTGTTGATTTTTTGCTTCCAGTGAAGCTGTGCCGGCGAGAGCTTTCTTGTGAGTTCGTCTGCTTCAGGAAGCGGTACTCCTTCTCATCGTAGAGGTAGCCCATGCGGTAAGCATGCTCGATGAGATCATTATTGGCATTGGCGGAAGGATCCGCCTGAATCCGCTTCAGGCCTTCGAAGAGGTTGCCGGTGTCAATTCCGGCGAATATGCCAGGCCGTTGGTTTGTCCAAAGCCGCATCCCAGAGAACGTGTTGCCGCCGATGCAGCCTCTCAGCAGCTTCTGCTAACGCAAATGGTTTGAATCCTGTAACGCCGAGATGGACTCACCCTGCACAACGACGGGGACTTGTAAGGACAATAATACTTGCAACAAGCTGCAGCCGGTCGCTCTGGAATGCATTTATACAACTGCGTCACAACCTGCAAAAGGTAAAGACTACCGAAACACGAAAGTAATCGGGCTTGATTCTGTCAATTATATTACTTTAATAGGAAAGGCTTGGCCGTCAGGCGTTCTAGCGTTACAGACAGAGACAAATCTATGCGTTTTAAAGGTCTTGATCTTAACCTTCTCGTCGCGCTCGACGCGCTGATGACGGAGCGAAACCTTACCGCTGCTGCACGTAGCATCAACCTCAGCCAGCCTGCGATGAGCGCGGCGGTTGCCAGGCTACGAACATATTTTCGAGACGAGCTCTTCATGATGGCGGGCCGCGAGCTCGTCCCGACGCCTCGGGCCGAAGGGCTTGCTGCGTCCGTGCGTGAAGCGTTGTTGCACATTCAGCTATCCGTTATTTCAGGGCAGCCTTTCGATCCCGCCCAAAGCGAACGTCGGTTCAGAGTGATTCTGTCCGACTACGTCACGCTGGTATTCATCGAGAAGGTCGTCGAGCGGGTAGCGCGAGAGGCTCCCGGCGTGGGTTTTGAATTCATGCAGATCGCGGAAGATTTCGAGGAGCTCCTACAGCGCGGCGACGTTGATTTTCTGATTATGCCTGAGCCATTCATGTCGAAGCACCCCCGCGCAGAGCTTTTCGACGATGTCTTTGTATGCGTGGCTTGCGAAGGAAACGGCCGCATCAGCGAATCTTTCTCCTTCGATCAGTACATGTCGATGGGGCATGTGGTCGTCAAATTCGGCTGTTCCCTGAAACCTGCTGCTGATGACTGGTATTTGCGCGAACGCGGTTACTCGAGGCGCGTAGAGGTCGTGGTTCAGTCTTTCAGCATGATACCGGCGATGCTCTCTGGAACGGCTCGTATCGGAACGATGCCTTTACGACTTGCTCAGCATTGGGCGAAGACGACGCCACTGCGGATACTGGATCTACCGCTACCGATACCAACGCTGACGGAGGCAGTTCAGTGGCCGATGCTTCACAATACCGATCCTGCCAGCCTCTGGATGCGTCAGACGCTTCTTCAAGAGGCCGCAAGAATGGCACCGTTTAAGCAGGCGTTTCCCGCGCTCGCGCGGCAGTCCGTGTGCCTAGAAAGCACAGCCGCCTGACCACCTCTCGAAGGCCGCGCTTTAGCGCTCGTTCCCGGGCATTCTCAACATGAGCGAATGTCTAGAGCCGGAGCTGGTCGAACGCGACGTCAGTGCCGACGCGGCCCCCCGAACAGCAGAAACACCCGTCGTGTGCGATAGCCATAATCTGGACGACAGAACGATCCAGCCGCTTTGCTTGACGCTCGTGATTGAGCAGGAAGCGTAGAGGCGAAAGTCTTAGCTCCGCTGGTCATGCTTTCGAAGCAATCTTTTCGAAAGACGGGTACGCTCCAAACAATTGTGTCCATTTTGTCCGTCCTGCGACAGCCAGTTGTTCGCAATACGGCTGAAAACATCTTTTGGATCGCTCTTGAAGCTGATCTTGCAGGTGGCACACGTTTTGAAACGCTGCGAGCGGGCGGCGTGAGCTGCCGACCGCACGCCAAAAACCGATGGAACGAAAAAGGAAGACAAGATGTCAGATTTGCGTCAGATCGCATTCTACGGCAAAGTGGGGATCGGCAAGTCCACCACCTCCCAGAATACGCTAGCGGCCCTCGTCGATCTTGGGCAGAAAATTCTCATCGTAGGTTGACACCGCGAGGCTCTTTGCCGTCTATGACGTTGGACCGACGGGCTGGGAAATCGCCGAGGTGGTTGATTTTGACGATGGGTCACACGAAACAGGAAAACAGGCAGACGAGGGCGACAGCCGTATCGGTACAAGGGTGGAAGCGCTGAAAGGCTGTCACCTGCTATTCTGCCAGGCGATCGGCGGCCCCTCCGCCGCGAGGGTCGTCGCAGCAAAAATTCACCCAATCAAGGTTCCGGAGCCAGTCGTATCGAAGATGTACTGCTGCGCACTCAGATGATGCTGAAAACCGCGCCCCCGCCATGGTTGAGGAAGGCATTAGCCGATGCCGGCATGGGCATCCCGAAGCCCCTCTTCGCGAAGAAGACTGAAAGGAGATCCCATGGGTGCACGACGGCCGACGTTTTTGCAGAATGAGTGGCCGTAACTTAACGCACTTATTGTGAGGCCCCGATGTTTAAGACCGAAAAAGCCGCGATCGCCATTCAATCTTGGTGCAGTCTTCGTTTCCCTGGAGCTGAGTCGTTCGATCCGGCTGATCACGTCGCTGTCGCCGGGGAACGGTGAGAGGATGTCGAAACACTCTTTGAGGGCAGGAGACGTCGCCGGATTGTTTGGTCTGCTTTCGAAGCTGCGGGAGAGATGCCGGGCCAAAACTAGGAATGACTGTCCTATCGTCACCATTCAGGAAGCCGGGCTCGACGGCTTCTGGATCCATCACGTGCTTGAGAAGGAGGGGACGAAAGTCATGTCGTGGATGCAGCGTCGATTGCGACATCGCGCCGCCACCGACGGGTGAAGACGGATCGCATCGATGGCGAAGCGCTGCTTCGGGTCCTGATGGCGTATAAGAGAGGAGAGCCACGCGTGTGCTCAATGGCACGGGCACCATCGCCTCGATTACCACAAATCCTACAGCCACCTGGTGGTGCAGGACAGCGCCGGCAAGACGCTCCGATCCGGCCGCGTGAAGAACGATCGCCAGTCGCTGGGCGGCTTCCTTGAGCGCTACCGCGAGAACTCGCATGCCGTTGTCGAGGCCACGCGCAACTGGATGTGATGTACGACTGGCTCGACGACATTTGTGATGATGTCGTTCTCGCCCATCCCTGGAAGGTCAAGGCGATCGCCGACGCCAAGATCAAGACCGACAAGATCGATGCGACGGTGCTGGCGCATCTGCTTAGAGCCGACCTGGTGCCGGAAGCTTGGGCACCCGGCGAACGCGCAAGAGAGCTGCGCGTCGCGCTGCGCGAGCGGATGTTTTACGTGCGACTGCGGACGATGACCAAAAACTGCATTGTCACGGTGTTCGACCGTTACCCGGAGCAGACGGCACTGCTAAAGGAGCTCGGCGACCTGTTCGGCAAGGCCGGCCGCATTCAGCTGGCGCAGGTCAACGTCTCAGAGATCGACCGCGTCCAGATTGACCGGGGCCTCGACTTCATCGCCGACATCGATGTGCGGATCAAGCAGTCGGAAGCAACGATCCGGACGATTGACCAGGGCCAATACCAATGTGAGACTGTCGAAGACGGTCCCCGGCATTGGCGAGTTCTTCGCCCGGCTGATCGATGCGGAGATCAACGACCTATCGCGGTTTCGCAACCCGAAGAAGCTGGCCGCCTATGCCGGACTGGTGCCGTCCACCTATTCTTCCGGCGGCAAGACGTTCGACGGCAAGATCATCAAGCAGGGCAACAAGTGGCTACGCTGGGCGTTCGTCGAGGCGGTTTCTCCCGCCATCGCCACTGATCCGCAGCTTCGCGCCCAGTATGAACACTTGAAGATCAGAGGAGTGAACAAGGCGCGTGTTGCCATCGCGCGCAAGCTTTTGACGATCGCCTTCCAGATCCTGCGGGACCAGCGCGCTTATGAGCCGCGCGGCATCGGCACCACCCCCACGGAAGGCGCATCGACGATATCCCGGTTGTCCTGCTCGGCCTCTAGCGAGC
>NZ_JABEPH010000522.1:0-3054 GCF_013004495.1 Rhizobium sp. SEMIA 4085 | reverse complement strand
CGCTGTCCAGCCGACGGAATAGCCTCAGCCCATCGGCGCAAACGCCGGTCAGACCATAACCGACACAAGGAAAGCCGCCAGTTGAAGGCGTAACCCGATAGCGGGCCCCTTCATGGAATGCTTGGTTCGCCTCGTGCAAGAGGAGCTTCTGTCCGATTTTGTTGTGACGAAGGAACAGCGTCGCGGAATGGCGATCATTGGCGATCCTGATCCGGACGTGCTTGCCAGGCTTCAAATTTTCTACACCTGCGTGGCGCTCGGAATGGAGGAACGTACCTGCCTCCAAATATCTTCGTTGATGACAATGAACCACGAGGGGTTCGGGCGTGTCGTTCTAACGACAGGACGGGGCGTCGCGCAACAGGGCAAGACAGTCGGGCGGTACTCGCTAATGGCGATCAAAGCGCATAGTCCGCAGAATCACGTTCGAGAGCAACTTGCGGACTTGCGCCAATCCCGTCGAACAGCAGGCCCGCGACGGAAGGGTAGTCGCGGAACCAGCGCTGTTTGCAAGTCGGCAAGGCGGCAGGCCCAAGAACCTTGACCTCAAGTATGTCAGGTTTCCGGCGTTCGGTGGAGGTGGAGGACGTTTGATCCATTGATGCCATCATGACCTCTCCTTCGCAGCTCTTCAGCTGCCTTCACGCTTGCTGGATAAACCGGTCTTGGATGGCAAAAATCAGCGTTGCCTGACCGATATACGGCATACACGAGGCTGATGAAGTAGGCGACCTGGACTACCAAAAATTCTGGAAGCAGAACGAAAATCGTCCGAGTTATGGACAGTGAGGCTGCGTATGCTGAACCTCCACTCACGATGATAATCAGCAGCAGGATACGAAAAAATGCTCGAAAGGACACGATAAACTCTCCTAATCATGCGTATCAGTGATCGACTCTTGAAGCGCCGACGTGGGTTTGACAGTTCTTTGGGCAGACACGCGCGCAGTCTCCACAGCCAAGGCAGCGCCCTGGCTGGTGGACGACCATAATCATACGATTTAGCTGATCATCTAAATCATCATCTTCGGACACCTCGAAGATCTCCCCCAGTTCGTCGACCCCGTGAAGACGCATCCCTTGTCGTGAGCAGACCTTGAAGCAGCGCCCGCATCCAATGCAGGTAACCGCATCGATGCAAGTCAGGTATTGAGGTTCCCAGCTTGAACCATCGCGCGTGAGGAATGGTCCTGTCATCACGACTTCTCCGAAATCGAAAGCCTTTTTCGTGCGGCGTCCAACTCTGCGAAAACATCGAATGTCTTTTCGGCCACGACCTTGATGTAGGTCCAGCGAACCGGGAGGTCCTCAGCCAGGTCATGCAGCTCCAGCTTCGCCGATGCGGCGCGGAACTGCAACTTGCGTACAATTTTGAGCTGCTCATCAAGGTTCACCATGGTTCCCTCATTTTACGTCGAACGTTATGCCCGCGCCACATCCGGAAAAGCAAAGATGATTTTCATGGCATCGTCGAGAAACCCCTCACCGCATCTCGATAGCTCTTGCAGGGAGCCGAAACCAAAGCGATGGACATCGCGGTAGTGTCTTCGACAATATCACCAGAGGCATTTCCTATCTCCTGTTTGCAAGGCCCTCAGCGCCCGACTTTAGGTGCGGACCGGCAGATATTCTTTGAGATTGAGCAAATTCTGGTTCAATTCTTGAGGGCGAGCGGCAAAGTGAGCTCCCGGGCCGGCTATTGTCTCCTCTCGAATGCGGTGTTCTTGCGCCTCCACCTGTCCCGGCTCGCGTTGTCGTTGGGAGCTTTCGGAATGCGACCCTCACGCAACAGCCATCGGCTTGAAAAGCGCGATTGTCTGTAACCAAAGTCAGCAGAGCGGGAAAACCTGTAGCGTTCGTTGATATGGATCAACGACTTGTTGCCCCTCTCGTGGGAACTGTTCCCACGTGGCAAGAAAGACGGCCGTCCATGGCGCGGTCGTCTGCGGCTTGGAGGCCATGACATGAATTACCCCGCTGAAACCGTGTTGGTTGCGGTTGGCGCTTTCTTGGCACTGGTTGGTGCCGGAGCCGCTCATGATCAGCTTTTTGCGGCCCACATGGGGGTCCTGTTCTTCTGCCTCCTGGCAGGCACAGTGTTGCTGCTGCTGCGGGTTGATTTTTCGCCAGGGGGAGCTCGCGTCAAGGCCGGATCGGGGCCCTATTTTGACGAGGTTATCCGGTATGGATTGATCGCCACCGTCTTTTGGGGCGTGATCGGCTTCCTGGCAGGTGTCGTCATCGCCCTCCAACTTGCCTTTCCTGATTTGAATGTTGCGCCACATTTTAACTTTGGTCGGCTCCGCCCCGTTCATACCTCCGCCGTCATTTTCGCGTTTGGCGGCAATGCTTTAATAATGACTTCCTTCTACGTCGTGCAGCGTACCTGTCGGGCCCGCCTCTTCGGCGGCAATCTCGGCTGGTTCGTATTTTGGGGCTACCAGCTCTTCATCGTCATGGCCGCGACCGGCTACCTCCTGGGGATCACCGAGGGGCGGGAATATGCGGAGCCCGAATGGTATGTCGATGTCTGGCTAACCCTTGTTTGGGTTGCCTATCTCGTCGCCTTTCTGGGAACGATCCTGAAGCGCAAGGAACCGCATATCTACGTTGCGAACTGGTTCTACCTGAGCTTCATCGTCACGATCGCCATGTTGCACGTCGTCAACAATCTGGCCGTGCCGGTCTCTTTCCTCGGTTCGAAGAGCTATTCGCTTTCTTCGGGCGTGCAGGACGCTCTGACCCAGTGGTGGTACGGCCATAACGCGGTTGGCTTCTTCCTGACTGCCGGCTTCCTGGGCATGATGTATTATTTCGTGCCGAAGCAGGCCAACCGCCCGGTCTATTCCTATCGCCTGTCGATCATCCACTTCTGGGCCTTGATCTTCATGTATATCTGGGCCGGTCCGCATCATCTGCACTACACCGCGCTGCCGGATTGGGCGCAGACGCTCGGCATGGTCTTCTCCATCATGCTCTGGATGCCCTCGTGGGGCGGTATGATCAACGGTATAATGACGTTATCGGGCGCCTGGGACAAGATCCGCACAGACC
>NZ_JABEPH010000521.1:0-3075 GCF_013004495.1 Rhizobium sp. SEMIA 4085 | reverse complement strand
GTCATGTGGGGGACGACCATGCTGTAGCGTAGGGGCAAACAAGGATAGGCAGTGCTGCTCGCTACAGACGTTTTCTTCGTCATTTTATTTCCTTTCCATCGTCCCGTTTCCGGGCTCTTTGCGCGGCCGCATGCGATCGGCCGGCGCTCTCACTTGGGCTACAAGTGGAGGTTCTGACTATGCATTTCAAGCCACGCTAACGCCCGCGTTCCACGGTTGTGACAGCTTTATTACAACGGAACGCTAGTACAATGAAGCGCCTAACTGGATCGACGCTTACCGCTTTCGAACCGGCTAAAACACCAGGCCGGAAAACCCGCTATGGAATCATTCCATCATCCCCAAGGACGGAACATTCCGCAACGTCAGCAATAGCGTTTTCCCAGTCTTGCCAGCCATTATTAACAGGACCATACACGGTTTTTCAAATAGAAAGGGGCCTGCCTTCGGCAAGCCCCTAAATCTAACCATACGAGGACGGGCATCAGGCCGAGGCGTTTGCCTTTTCCTCCTGCCGGTCTGCATAGATGTAGAGCGGACGGGCAGAACCGCGGGCAACTTCCTCGGAGATAACGACTTCGCGAACGCCTTCCAGCGCCGGCAGTTCGAACATCGTATCGAGCAGGATCTTTTCCATGATCGAGCGAAGGCCACGGGCACCGGTCTTGCGTACGATCGCCTTGCGGGCGATTTCGCGGAGCGCGTCCTCATGGAAAGTGAGCTCCACGTCTTCCATCTCGAACAGGCGCTGATACTGCTTGATGAGTGCGTTCTTCGGTTCCGAAAGAATCTGGATCAGCGCATCCTCATCGAGGTCTTCGAGCGTTGCCAGTACCGGCAGACGACCGATGAATTCCGGAATGAGGCCAAACTTCACCAGATCTTCCGGCTCGAGTTCGCGCAGCACCTCGCCGACGCGGCGGTCATCCGGCGCCTTGACGGTCGCACCGAAGCCGATCGATGTCTTCTCGCCGCGTGCCGAGATGATCTTGTCCAGACCCGCGAAGGCGCCGCCGCAGATGAACAGGATGTTCGTCGTGTCGACCTGCAGGAATTCCTGCTGCGGATGCTTGCGGCCGCCCTGCGGAGGAACGGAAGCGACCGTGCCTTCCATGATCTTCAGAAGCGCCTGCTGCACGCCCTCGCCCGACACGTCGCGAGTAATCGAGGGATTGTCGGACTTGCGGGAGATCTTGTCGACCTCGTCGATATAGACGATGCCGCGCTGGGCGCGCTCGACATTGTAGTCGGCGGACTGCAGAAGCTTCAGGATGATGTTTTCGACGTCTTCACCGACATAGCCGGCTTCGGTCAGCGTCGTTGCATCGGCCATCGTGAAGGGAACGTCGATGATGCGGGCGAGCGTCTGGGCGAGATAGGTCTTGCCGCAGCCGGTCGGGCCGACCAACATGATGTTCGATTTTGCCAGTTCGACTTCACTGTTCTTGGTGGCATGCGCCAGGCGCTTGTAATGGTTGTGGACGGCAACCGACAGTATCTTTTTCGCCTGCCGCTGGCCGATGACGTATTCGTCGAGAACCTTGATGATGTCCTGGGGCGTGGGAACGCCGTCGCGAGACTTGACCATCGAGGACTTGTTCTCCTCGCGGATGATGTCCATGCACAGTTCGACGCATTCATCGCAGATGAAGACGGTCGGCCCGGCGATTAGCTTCCGGACTTCGTGCTGGCTCTTTCCGCAGAACGAACAATACAGGGTATTCTTGGAGTCGCCGCCGTTGCTGCCGCTGACCTTGCTCATATCACTTTCCTTCCAGCACGCCGCATTTCAAGGTGAAATCGCGGTCCACTCAATGGCCCGCCGGCCTGCTCCCACCGGAGCATCAGCCGGCCAAGGCTTTAAGGGGTATAAACCGGTACCCAGCCAAAACATGCCCGGGTTCCGGCGGCAACGAACTCCCCTTCGAATGCCGAATGCTATGTCATACAGATTCAACATAGCATTAATAGTTACTATTAGCGTCTTCGCTACCGCATTAAACCCCTTGTTCAATCACAAATGGGATAGAACTGTGGCGGCAAAAACACCATCCCTATTAATTACTAGGCCTGATCACCTTCCATTTCGATGCGCGACGTCAGGACCTTGTCGATCACGCCCCAGCTCTGAGCCTCGTCGGCATCCATGAAGTGGTCACGGTCGAGGGTCTTTTCAACTTCTTCGTAGCTGCGGCCGGTATGCTTCACGTAGACCTCGTTCAGCCGGCGCTTCATCTTCAGGATATCCTTGGCGTGGCGCTCGATGTCGGATGCCTGCCCCTGGAAGCCGCCTGAGGGCTGGTGAACCATGATGCGGGAATTCGGAGTGGCAAAGCGCATATCCTTGTGGCCGGCGGCCAGAAGCAGCGAGCCCATCGAGGCCGCCTGGCCGATGCAAAGCGTCGAAACGGCGGGCTTGATGAACTGCATCGTGTCATAGATCGCCATGCCGGCACTCACGACGCCGCCCGGCGAATTGATATAGAGCGCGATTTCCTTCTTCGGGTTTTCGGCCTCGAGGAAGAGAAGCTGGGCGCAGACGAGCGTCGCCATGTGATCCTCGACGGCGCCCGTCAGGAAGATGATGCGTTCCTTCAGCAGGCGGGAATAGATGTCGTAGGAGCGTTCACCGCGATTGGTCTGTTCCACGACCATCGGCACGAGGGCCATAGCGGTATCGACTGGGTTTCTCATGTGCGTCCTTTGCCAACGTCTGCCGGCTGCCGCCGGGAATCAAAGAAAATGCTTCATCCCTACATAGAGTGTCACCGCCCTCTTCTTCAAGACACGCATAAGGATAACGTTAAGAAGCGGAGCCCGGCGCAGGATGAACCTCATGACAGGGCTATCTCCCAGCTGCCGCTTGACCGGGAGAGGCCACCAAGCGCGCTCACAGCTTTTCTCCGCGACAGGATGAACGAACCCTAAATACACTCGGATAGTCCCTGAGGCGGTTTACCTTGTGGAAAGCCTAATGGCGAATATAGGGCCCAAGGCGGTCCGGCATTAATCGACTGGGGGATTTCTGCGGCGGAACGCCCCGCCTTCCAAGGGGGGTTGCCGGGTTTAATATTA
>NZ_JABEPH010000520.1:0-3097 GCF_013004495.1 Rhizobium sp. SEMIA 4085 | reverse complement strand
TTCCTCAACCTCGTGCAGAATGCAGCCGAAGCAGTCGGAGACCGGCAGGATGGCGAGATCATGCTGACGACGGCCTATCGCCCCGGCATCCGCCTTTCTGTCGCCGGAACGCGCGAAAAAATCTCGCTGCCGCTGGAGTTCTGCGTGCACGACAACGGTCCCGGCGTGCCGTCCGACTTGTTGCCGCATCTCTTCGATCCGTTCATCACCACGAAGACGAACGGCAGCGGCCTCGGCCTTGCACTGGTCGCCAAGATCATCGGCGATCACGGCGGAATCATCGAATGCGACAGCCAGAACAACAAGACGACGTTCCGCGTCCTTATGCCGGCTTCGAAGGATGCTTCGGCCGATGATGCGGCAATTGCAAACCCAACAGGAACTTCTCGATGACAGCAACGATCCTCGTCGCGGATGATGACGCGGCCATCCGTACCGTGCTAAACCAGGCGCTCAGCCGTGCAGGTTATGATGTTCGCATCACCTCCAATGCCGCCACGCTCTGGCGCTGGGTTTCGGCTGGCGAGGGCGATCTGGTCGTGACTGACGTGGTGATGCCGGACGAGAATGCCTTCGATCTGCTGCCGAGAATCAAGAAGGCTCGTCCCGAGCTGCCGGTGCTCGTTATGAGCGCGCAGAATACATTTATGACGGCCATCAAAGCCTCTGAGAAGGGCGCCTACGACTATCTTCCAAAGCCCTTCGACCTGACGGAACTCATCGGCATTATCGGTCGCGCGCTGGCGGAACCGAAAAAGAAGCCAGCCAAGCTCGACGAAGACATGCAGGACGGCATGCCGCTTGTCGGCCGTTCCGCGGCCATGCAGGAAATCTATCGCGTCCTCGCCCGGCTGATGCAGACCGACCTGACTCTGATGATCACGGGTGAATCCGGTACCGGCAAGGAGCTTGTGGCCCGCGCGTTGCACGATTACGGCAAGCGCCGCAACGGACCGTTTGTAGCGATCAACATGGCGGCCATCCCTCGTGACCTCATCGAATCCGAGCTCTTCGGCCACGAAAAGGGTGCCTTTACCGGGGCGCAGACCCGTTCCACCGGCCGCTTCGAACAGGCCGAAGGCGGCACGCTCTTCCTCGATGAAATCGGCGATATGCCGATGGACGCACAAACGCGTCTTTTGCGCGTCCTGCAGCAGGGCGAATATACGACTGTCGGCGGGCGTACGCCGATCCGCACAGACGTCCGCATCGTCGCGGCGACCAACAAGGATCTGAAGCAGGCGATCAACCAGGGGCTCTTCCGCGAGGACCTCTATTACCGCTTGAACGTCGTCCCGCTAAGGCTTCCGCCATTGCGCGACCGCGCCGAGGATATTCCGGACCTGGTTCGGCACTTCATCCAGCAGGCCGAAAAGGAAGGGCTCGGTACCAAGCGGTTTGACCAGGAAGCTATCGAGCTGATGAAGGCCTACGCCTGGCCGGGCAATGTGCGCGAGTTGGAAAATCTCATCCGCCGCTTGGTGGCACTTTATCCACAGGACGTGATCACGCGCGAGATAATCGAAGCCGAACTTCGTTCCGACGTGCCGGACAGCCCGATCGACAAGGGGCCGATCCGTGCGGGATCAATGACGATTGCCCAGGCAGTGGAAGAAAACATGCGGACTTATTTCGCAAGTTTCGGCGATAACCTGCCACCTCCGGGCCTTTACGACCGGGTGCTGACAGAACTGGAATATCCGCTGATCCTCGCCGCCTTGACAGCCACGCGGGGCAACCAGATCAAAGCGGCGGATTTGCTCGGACTCAACCGCAATACGCTGCGCAAAAAGATACGCGAACTCGGCGTTTCCGTTTACAGAAGCTCTCGAACAGCTTGACAAGGCTGCAGGCCGCGTTGCATTTTCGCCACAATGCGTTGCTTAAAGGTCACGCATAGGGTTTGGACTTCGCCATCGCATCGAGGCTGCTGAAGCTCATGTTTCAGGCTGTCCGGCGCCGTTTCAGCAGAAGGCTGAGACGCCGGGGGCTTTGCATGCATGGCGATCATATCCGGTCGATGAACCGTGACATACCGGCTTCTGCCGCTTGGAGTGATGACTTGATGAAGCAGGATGCGGCACCGCCTGCGGCAGATAGCGATGCGGTCTCGACCGTTACCGATCGCCGGGCGCTGTTTGCGCTGCCGGGTCTTGTCCTGGCCGGCGGCGCATTGCTCTGCGCGACGCTGACGCTCTTCATCCTGCTGGGTGTGACACCGATCGACCCGACGACCCGCGTCGTCATCACTTCGGTCGTGGTGAATTCCTTCTTCGTGCTTGCACTGATAGCGCTGATCGGACGCGAAGTTGCGCGGTTGCTCAAAGCGCGCACCCGCGGCCGCGCCGCTGCCCGTTTGCACATCCGGATCGTCGTCCTGTTCTCGATCGTCGCCATCACGCCGGCGATCCTGGTGGCGATCTTTGCAAGTATCACGCTGAATGCGGGGCTCGACCGGTGGTTCGCGCTGCGCACGCAATCCATCGTCAGTTCATCGCGCAATATCGGCCAGGCCTACATGATGGAGAACGCCAGCTATCTGCAGGGCCAGACCATCTCCATGGCGAACGATCTGGAACGCAACCGGGAGCTTTACAACCTCGACCGCACGGGCTTCGGGGAGTTGATGACGCGTCAGGCGCGGGGCCGCGGGCTGCTCGGCGCATTCCTAGTTGAAAGCGACGGCACTGTCATCGTTCAGGCGGACATCAAGACCGAGAAGCCGTTACCAGCGATCCCGCAGGATGCCCTGCAGAAAGCCGCCGCTGGCCAGCCGACGCTCATTCCGCCGGGCGTAACCAACCTTGTCGGCGCCATCATCAAACTCGAGCAGATTCCAAGCGCGTTCCTCTACACCGTGCGCGCCGTCGATCCGAAGGTCATGGGCGCAATGCGCATGATGGAGGAAAACGCGACGGAATACCGCTCGATGGAGGCGGGGCGCGCCCCCCTGCCGATCGCGTTCGCGGTTCTCTATATCGGGTTTGTCCTCATCGCGCTTCTTGCGGCGGTCTGGGCGGCGTTTGCCGTTGCCGACCGGGTCCTCCCCCCCCTCCCCCTCCTAACACCCCCCGCCCCCGCCCGGGCGCACCGCACC
>NZ_JABEPH010000519.1:0-3178 GCF_013004495.1 Rhizobium sp. SEMIA 4085 | reverse complement strand
GCCATAGCCCGATGTGAAACCGGCCTTGCGGCCAGATGCCAATATCGGACAACGGAATGGCTCCTCGGAACAAAGTGAGCTGTTCCACGGCAACCGGATGCAGGAACTCATGAGCGATAACAACGATAGACCAAAGGCCCTTGGTCCCAATACCCAGCTGGTCAGGGCTGGATACAACCCTTTCGATTATCACGGCTTCATCAATCCCCCCGTTACTCGAGCATCAACGGTGCTTTTCCCGAATGCGAAGGCGATGGAAAGACATGAGCAGAAGTACACCTACGCCACACGCGGGACGCCAACGACGGACGCCTTATGCGAAGCGGTGAACGAGCTCGAGGGGACGGCGGGAACCATCATCGTGCCTTCCGGCCTTGCCGCTGTCACGCTGGCATTTCTCGCTTATCTCTCTCCAGGCGACCATGCGCTGGTTGTCGATTCCGTCTATGGGAATGTCCGTCATTTTTGCGACACAATGCTTACCCGCTTTGGTGTGCAGGTCGAATACTACGATCCGTCCATCGGCGCTTCGATCGACTCGCTGTTCAAGCCGAATACGAGGCTTGTTCATCTGGAAGCGCCGGGCTCGAACTCTTTCGAGATGCAGGACGTGCCGGCCATCACAGCGGTCGCACACCGCCACGCGGCGGTGGTGACGATGGACAATACGTGGGCGACGCCACTGTACTTCCGGCCGCTCGACTTCGGCGTGGACGTTTCGATCCAGGCGGCCACCAAATATCCGGCCGGCCATTCCGATATTCTTTTGGGGACCGTTTCAGCCAACGCCGAACACTGGAAACGCCTCAAGTATGCGAATGGCGCGCTTGGCATATGCGGTGCCCCTGATGATGCCTATCAAGTATTGCGCGGGCTCCGCACCATGGGTGTCCGATTGGAGCGTCATCAGTCCAACGCGCTTGAGATAGCGCAATGGCTGGAAGCCCGCGACGACGTGGCGCGTGTCCTGCATCCCGCCCTGCCGAGTTTCCCTGGTCATGAGATCTGGAAACGCGATTTCAAAGGCGCAAGCGGAGTCTTCTCATTTGTGCTGGCTGTCGCGCGCACGGATGAATTCCAAGCAAAAGCACAGGCTTTCCTGAACGCCCTTTTGCTTTTCGGAATAGGCTATTCCTGGGGTGGCTTCCCGAGTTTGGCACTTCACGTCGATCTCAATGATCGGCGTATATTGCCGCCACCAGAGGAGGGACCCGTTCTGCGCCTCCATATCGGTCTCGAAGATGTCGTCGATCTTAAGGCGGACCTTGAGAAAGGATTTTCTGTGGCACGGGCGTCTCGATGATCGGCGCGCACTTGCTGTGTTATTGCGGATTTTGCGTTTATTGAGGGGGAGTGGTCAGCGGTTCGGTTCCCATCAAGAGCACGACTATCGCCGCTGTCGACTCGGACGCACATAGGTCTGCTTTCGCTTCCCTCCTGATCAGGTACCCCTCCGTTGAGGATCAGCCAGGTCAGTTCCGGTGACCGCCGTGAAAACTTCGGCAGCGCCTGCGTGGCCTCTCGTTTACCTCATGCCGCAATCTGGCATGCTACCTACTTTTGGTTTCCCGTTTCAATCAGCCGCCATGTGGATTTCAAGTGGTCACGCCTTGACTTTCGATCGGTCATCACCGTAGTTTCAAACGGTCATTTAAGGATTGAAGCTTTGGCGCTGTATCCAAGACTCGTTGAGCAACGCGTTGCCGACGCCATGTCAGACACGCGAGTCGTACTGATCGTCGGTCCCCGACAATCTGGAAAAACAACGTTGGCCAAGAAGATGGCCAACAAGGGGATGGAGTATTACACGCTGGACAATGCGACGACCCTGGACGCAGCGCGACAGGATCCAGTTGGCTTTGTAAGAGGCATGGATCGCGCCATCATCGATGAAATTCAGCGCGCTCCCGAGCTGTTGTTGGCCATCAAGGAAAGCGTGGATACCGACCAGCGCCCAGGGCGTTTCCTCCTGACCGGTTCAGCCAATCTAATGACGTTGCCACGCGTGGCAGACTCGCTGGCAGGGCGCATGGAGGTCGTACGATTGCTACCGCTTGCGCAAAGCGAGATCAGGACAGCCGGCAGCAGCTTCCTGCGCGACGCCTTTCAAAACGAAGCCAAAGCCGGAGAACCAATTGTCGGAGACGACCTGATGGCGGCGGTTCTGGCCGGTGGATATCCCGAGGCATTGGGCCGCAAAACCCTGAGCCGCAGACAGGACTGGTATGCGGATTATATCCAGGCGATCGTTCAACGCGACGTTCGCGATGTCGCGCAAATCGAGCAGATTGCTCAAATGCCGCGCCTGCTACGGATTCTGGCACAGCATTCGGGACAGCTCGTGAATTATTCCGGAATTGGCGCGGCCATCGGTATGAACCACATCACAACGCAAAAATATGTCGGCATCTTCGAGAGCCTGTTCCTCGCTCGAACCGTGCAGCCCTGGTTTTCCAACAAACTGAAACGCCTGACCAAAACACCGAAAATACATTTCCTCGATTCCGGTCTGCTCGCGTCTCTTCGGGACCTCTCTCTCGACCGCCTGCGCGACGACAGGGGTCAGTTCGGAGCGTTGCTGGAGACTTTTGTGTTTGGGGAGATCCTAAAACTCGCCAGCGGCGGGCATACCCGCTTCGAGTTTTCGCATTTTCGTGACAAGCAGCAGAACGAAGTCGATATCGTCATCGAAGACAGAAGCGGGAGAGTTGTCGGTATCGAGATAAAAGCGGCAGCATCCGTCTCGAGTTCCGATTTTTCCGGATTGCGAATTTTGGCCGAGGCATGTGGAGAACAATTTGTTTCGGGCATTGTCTTGTACGATCATAACAAGGTGATTCCATTCGGCGAACGCCTATCCGCCGTGCCAATTTCGGCGTTGTGGCATTAGCGCCTGGGAATTGCGCTTCAGTCTCCAGACCCGAGCATTCCTGAAAATTCGACGGTGTCGATGAAAAGGGCCCCCAGGTTGGATTCCCTTCAAGGTGACCATCGCGCAAAACTTCCCGTTGCCGTCAGCATTTCGTCGTTTTGCACCTTCGCCCAATTGAACGAAGCCGTGATGGGACTAAGCAAACTCGGTCCGCGACGAGCAACAAGCCCATCCGGCTCAAGCGCTTCCTTGAGGGTAGGCGTTTCCCCTAGGGAAATACCCCGATCCCGTTGGATGACTCTATGT
>NZ_JABEPH010000518.1:0-3192 GCF_013004495.1 Rhizobium sp. SEMIA 4085 | reverse complement strand
TGTATGTGCGGCTCGATCTTGTCGAGCAGCCCCGCTTCCTCGAAAATCTCGACGATGATCTTCCGGGCCGTGAAGCGATCCTGGCCTTCCAGCCGGTCCCAGGCGCCATGCAAGGCGGCCGGATGGCCGAGACCTTCCAGGAAGTCCTCGTTGTCCTTGATGGTAACCGAAGCATCGGTATTGAGAACATTGATCGCCCGCAGGCCCGTGCGCTTGGCAACGTCGAAGTCGTTGAAGTCGTGTGCAGGGGTGACCTTGACGGCGCCGGTGCCGGCCGTCGGATCGGCGTAGTTGTCGGCAACGATCGGAATCTTGCGGCCGACGATCGGCAAGATGACGTGTTTGCCGATGATCGCTTTGTAGCGCTCGTCTTCGGGATTCACCGCCACGCCAGTATCGCCGAGCATGGTCTCGGGCCGGGTCGTCGCAACAACCAGGTAGTCGCGCGTTTCGAAGTCGGTGGGCTTACCCTCCTCGTCAAAGGCTACGGGATGCTGATAGGTGACGCCCTCCTCAAGCGGATAGCGCAAATGCCAGAGATTGCCTTTGACCTCAACCTGCTCGACTTCCATGTCGGAGATCGCCGTCAAAAGCTTCGGGTCCCAGTTGACGAGGCGTTTGTCCTTGTAGATCAGACCCTCTTTGTAGAGGGTGACGAATACCTCGAGAACAGCCTCCGAGAGTCCGTCGTCCATCGTGAACCGTTCGCGCGACCAGTCGCAGGAAGCACCTAGGCGCTTCAGCTGGTTGAAGATCAAGCCGCCCGATTCCGCCTTCCACTCCCAGACCTTCTCGATGAAGGCGTCGCGGCCCATCTCGCGCCGGCCCGGCAGCTGCTGCTCCATCAGCTTGCGCTCGACGACCATTTGTGTGGCGATGCCCGCATGATCCATGCCCGGTTGCCAGAGCACGTCCTTGCCGCGCATGCGCTCAAATCGGATCATGATGTCCTGCAGCGTGTTATTCAGCGCATGTCCCATGTGCAGCGAACCGGTCACGTTCGGCGGCGGGATGACGATCGTGAAGGTCTCGGCGCCGGGCTTCTTGTTGGCGCCCGCGCGGAACGCATCGGCCTCATCCCATTTCGCGGCGATTTTCGGTTCGACTGCGGTGGAATCATAGGTCTTGTCGAGCATTTTATGACCAAACTTCGGGGTTTTAGGATGGGGGTTGTAAATAGGATGGCTGACGGCAAGTCAATAAAAAAGCCGCCCCGGGGACCGGAGCGGCTTGTTCGATAAAAGCGGTCCCGGTCAGCGGCGCGGGCCGCGCGCCACGCGTTCGATTTCCTCGCGCACCAGCCGTTCGACAAGCGTCGGCAGGTTGTCGTCCAGCCACTCGCGCAGCATCGGGCGCAGCATGTCCTCGGCAATCTCGTCCAGCGAGCGGCGCTCGGCGCCATCAATCGCAAGCGCAAGCTCCTCGAACGAGCGTGCAACCTGCAGGCCGGCGCTCTGCGAAATCAGGCTCTGGGTTTCTTCGGCAAGATTCGGCAAAAGCTTTTCTTCAGCGTCGGCGGCCGGCGGGACGGCAGCCCGCTGCGCCGGTTCTGCGGCAGCTGGCTGCGGCATGTCAACGCGTTCTGCCTGCGCAACGGCAGGTGCCGGCATTGCGGCCGGCGGCGGAGCACCAAAAGGTGCCGAAACGGCTTCCGCCGGATGGCGGGCTTCTTGGTCGGGGGATCCGGCCGGTTCCGGTTGACGAAAGACCGGCGGCGCTTCGTGCTGTGGTTGCGGTGCGGTACGCTCCGAGGCGGCACGAACGCGGGCAGCAACATCGGCAAGCGACATCGCCCGCGCCGGTGCCGGCGCTTCCGCTTCGCGGCTGCCTGCCGAATTCGCCGCAACGAAACGCGGATCGGACATCATCATAGGCTCGGGGAACTCGACGTCAGCATAAGTCTCGTCGACCGTCAGATGGATGTTGGAGTCACTCTCCTCGTCATCGGCACCGTAGACAGGCGGCAGGGACGGCGAAATCGCCCTGCCCGCGCCCGGCTCATTGCTCTCGATGATCTGGCGGATCGACGCCAGAATCTCTTCCATGGACGGTTCACGCACTACGCCTGGCTGAGCCATATCTATCCCCGTTATCCCTGCAAAAAGATCGGATTGCGTGGAGTGGGCATCCGAATCACCCAGACCTTAGAATACCCCAGACATGAAAAAAATCAGCGCGAATCAAATGAATGCGCCCGTGCACAGTTTTGTTGCGGCAGTCTAGGCCAGCGCCGCTGACGCTTTTGCGACAGGCCGAAAACAAAACGGGCGCCCCGAGGCGCCCGCTTCATAAATCCTGAAAAATACGCTCAGAAGACGAACTCTCGAACCTTGGCAAAGCCCGGCAACGGCTTGACCGAAGCATTGAAGAACACGTTTTCCGATACAGCGCCGTTTTCGCTGAAGAATACCTTGGCGCGCGCGGCGTTGCCGTAGCCCTGAACGGTGACAAGACGGCCGCCCTCGGCGAGCTGGCCAAGAAGGGCAGCGGGGACCTCCTCGACGGAGCCATTGACGAAGATCAGATCGTAGGGCGCGCCGGCACCGTTGCCCTGCTCCAGCGCGCCGGTGACGACGGAAACGTTGGCATAGCCGGAGAGGTTTTTCTTTGCTTCGGCTGCAAGCGCTTCGTCGCATTCAAGCGCAACCACCGAACCGGCAAGCATGGCCAGCAGAGCCGAGGTGTAGCCCGTGCCGCAGCCGACTTCGAGAACTGCATCGTCCGTGCTGATGGCAGCAAGTTGCAGCAGCTTTGCCAGCGGCGAAGCTTCCATCAGGAAGCGCGCCGACACGCCGCCCGCTGCCGGCGAGATTTCGACATCGTTGTCGATATAGGCAAGAGCCTTGGATTTCTCCGGCACGAAGGCCTCGCGCGGCACCGTCAGGAAGGCCGTCAGCACGGAATGCGACGTGACGTCCGTCGTACGGATCTGGTTGTCGACCATCTTTGCGCGTGCTGCTTCGAAATCCATCATATCCTCTCGCCCGTTGAACGCGGCATTGTCACCCGTCCTCTTAATCTCCGCGGCGTGCGCTTTCAAGGCACAGTAAGCAACTGCGGCAAGAATCCTCCCGCTTGAACCGGGCTGCTGTCCGGCGCGGCCGGGACTGCAACTCTTGTTTGGAACTAAGAGGTGGTTTGGGGTATTCTTACAACCGGAGGAAATGGAGGAGAGGTGCAGGCCATGTCTGC
>NZ_JABEPH010000517.1:0-3205 GCF_013004495.1 Rhizobium sp. SEMIA 4085 | reverse complement strand
CGCTCGCCCTCGGAGCTCAAGGTAGCGGCACCCCCCTCCCCTTTCCTCGCCCCCTCGGGCGCGACGATCACGGCGATTGCCGGCAACACCGTGCGCAAGCTCGAAACCGTCGCCGCCGCCTCCGAAGTCGTCGCCTTCAAGCGCGATTACGAGGAACGCGCCAAGGAGCTGGCGGAGGAAATCGCCGAAGAGATTGCTGAGGAATCCAGCACGCTCTTCACCGACGCCGCCGCTGCCGACGCAGCCTCTGCCAAGACCGAAGCAAAGAAGGTCGAAGCCGAACGTCGCGCCCGCTCCATCATGCAGGGCTACACGGGCAATATGTGCACCGAGTGCCAGAACTTCACGATGGTACGGAATGGGACCTGCGAGAAGTGCGATACGTGTGGCGCGACGAGCGGATGCAGCTGATTTCTGTGAATATATGTCCCCGTCGTGCCTGAATGAGAAAACGAACCTTGTCCTGGCCAAATAGGCGAGAATCAGCCGAATTCTGGCCAGCGCCGAAGCTAAAAACGGTCAAGGAAGTTTTCGGTTAGAGAAGATAGACAATCCAGGCGCCTCGGCGCCTGGATACTGGCGTAGGGAACAAAACAAGATCATCGAGCCTCAAGGAGCAGGAGAGCTTTCAATTCCTACTCGCATACCGACGAGAAACATCTGGAGAGGCCTTACAAGGGCCCTTCGTCCGAGAGATATTTGCTGCTGCTTCCGCCGGGCCGACGCCCATCGACGATCGTCAGTGCCTTTGTCGACCACCTGATGGGTATCTCGTTGGACGTAGACCCGGTCCGTCCAGCTTGACCCGCCTCAGGGCTGAGCGACGTCGGCATCGGGTCGAGAGTTGCGCCGTGAGACGGGAGGATGGCCGGTGCGTGGGGGGAGTCCTCGTCAGAGGAGGACCGACGTATTTTATCCCAGCTCGGGCGCCATGTTCTGAGTTCACCGCCTCATCGCGGGATGCTGATCTCTCCGTCTACTCGTACCATCTCGAAATCGCCGATCAGGAGGTCAACGCGGACAAACCCTTGAAGCGCGACATTCATCCGCATCTCCGACATCTTCTGCCGCAGTGACATTCGCGGCATGCAGACCATGCGGCTCCTATTGCGCGACAGGATGTCCAGCCAGCGCTCTTCGCCATCGCCATGATGATCGGCGTCGGAGTGACGCTGTTGGCCGTCGCCCTTCTGTCAGTGGCGTTCCGCGAGCAGCTCGCAAGGCTGTTGAGCACGCGTCCCCGACTGCTGGCTGCGGCCTCCAAGACCATCGAGGCGGCTGCCGGTGTGATTCTGCTCGCCGTCTCCGTTCATGAAAACGTCTTCACATGAATCCATAGATCGGATCAGCTTGCACATGGATATTGCTTATTCTTCGATATTGAGTGCTCGATAGCCCTGACTGGCGTGGCATCGCCCCTGCGGTCGCGGAGGCTGCAAGCGCATTTCAATCGAAATCGAGGGACGCCGCTGACGAACCTGCCATGCATCAAGCTCTTCTTTTTCAACCCGATATCGTGAGTTCACGCTGAAGTTGACGTCATAACCGGCGGCCAGCTATGCGTCTCCGCCTTGCGGCGCGATGCCCAAGCATAGAGGGCGTCGTAGATGATGAAGCCGTGCTTCAGCACCTCATGGTCGTCGGCGCTCAAATCCCGCAATCCCATCGAGACCGCCAGAAGTCCAGCCGATTGCGGCGTGAGATCGTGCCGGTCTGTATCGGCGCCCCGCACGATCGCGGCAATCGTCACGATTGCCGGATCGCGGTCGAGCCCGTACTTCGAGACGAACGTGTCGAAGCTGCAGCCGTCGCCGACATGCGTGAATTCGACGTCCGGCACGTCATAGGGTATTGCCCCGGTCTCGTTTGCGACGCGGTTCACCTCGTTGGGTGGGACAAACAGGAATTCGGGTTCCTTGTCGACGAACCGGGCAATCAGCCACGGGCATGCAATCCGGTCGATGACCGGACGTTCGCGAGTAACCCATTTCATTGTTCATCCTCCTTGATGGGCCGTCAGCGGGACGGTCGGAGCGCCGATCGCATGCCAGGCGGCTATGCCACCCGCCAGGATCCGCGCGTCGAAGCCACGATGGCGCAGTTCGGCAGAGGCATCGCCGCTGACCTGGAAACCATAGAGGCAATAGACGACGATCGCTTTGTCCCTTGGCAGATCATCGGCCCAATCGGCGATCTTCTCCGGGGCGCGGAGTTGCGCTCCCGGCAGCATGTCGCTGCGTTTGGCAAGATCCTCGGCCAAGCAGACGTCGAGCAGGACGACGTCTTCTTTTCGATCCAGACGCTCCTTCAGATCTTCCGGAGCGACAGCATGCGTGCCGTCATCGGAGACAGGTCCGACAGGTTCGCCTCGTCGAGCCATCACGCGCCGGTGACGCAAAGCGACCCGCTCCCAGTGGATGTTTTTCATGAAGGCATCGACATAGGCGCCGGCTCTGGACCCGAAATCGAGGTGATAGGCATGCTCGTACATGTCAAGCGCAAGGACCGGCACACCGCCGGCGAGGCAGTTGGTGTGATCCGCCGCCCATTGGACTGTCAGCCGGTCGTGACGCTCGGACCACGTGAGGAGGGTCCATCCCGAGCCTCCGGCCTGTGCCTTGGCGCAAGCCGTAAACTGCGCGCGCCAGCCGGCGACGCTTCCAAAATCTCGCTCCAGAGCAGAGGCGAGGTCACCGTTGGAATCGCCCGAACCGCCGAGTCCGTCGAAATAAATCTCGTGCAGAATCGCCGAGTTGGCGGCGACCAGCTCCTCCCGCTTCAGTCCGTTGATGTCGAAAACGGGTGCGGCGTCCCAATCGAGTACGTCAAGCCGGCGCTCGATTGCATTCAGACGACGAACTGCGCCGCCGTAGTTGTTCTCGTAATGGCTCGCCAACAGCCGTTCGGAAAGACCCGTAAGGTGAGGCGGTTTGAAGGGGAGAGGCATGATCCTATGCATGGCGTCCTCGCTGACCCTCATCGGACACGGACGCAGGGTACGCCTGAACAGAAAATGATACAAGTGTTGCATTTGGAGTTCTGAGTGATACGGTATGCTTATGAACGCAGGTGAACTCGAGGCTGAGCAGCGCTGGCTGCTCCTGATCCACCAACTACCGACGAAGCCATCCTATTTTCGGGTCAAGATCTGGAGACGGCTACAAGGTATCGGAGCGGTCGCCGTCAAGAGCACAGTGTACGCGCT
>NZ_JABEPH010000516.1:0-3223 GCF_013004495.1 Rhizobium sp. SEMIA 4085 | reverse complement strand
GCCTAAGATAGCAAGCCTCCTCGATCTCCTCGCCCGGGAAGCCGATGCCTGCAGCCTTGCGCACGATGGAATGTGCGCCATCGGCACCGATCAGGATATCGAGGTCGATTTCCTCCCGGGAGCCATCTGCGCGGCGCAGCGTCACATGCGGCCGGTCCATCGTGCCGGTGACGCTTTCAAGCACCGTCTGCCATTCAGGCTCGACTTCATAGTCCGAAAGCTTGCCGAGCAGCAGCCGTTCCGTACGGCCCTGCGCAAGCACCTGGATTGCCGGAAAGCGGCCGTCGATTTTGGAAGGATCGATCTCGAAAAGCACTTTCTTGCCCGCCCGTACCCGAAAGCGATCGATCCGATAGGCCTCCTGCTGGATTGCGTCAGCGGCCCGGGAAGGCGAAAGCAAAGTCAGCGTGCGCGCATTGATGCCGAGCGCCCGGCTTTCCGAAAGCGGCACCGGGCCTACATCGCTGTCGATGATGCGCGGGCGAAAGCCTCGCCGGGCAAGCTCGATTGCTGCCGCAAGACCCGTCGCGCCAGCACCGGCGATCAGGATGTTGCGATGCCCGGCCCCCATGGTTTCATCCCTTGCTGATCAAATTCTCCAGCTTCTTTACCGCCGTGTCCGGGTTTTCGCCATAGGCGATCGTGCCGGCGAAACGGCCCTCGGAATCAAGCAGGAAGACGGATGCCGTGTGATCCATCGTATATTCACCATTCGGATCCTTCTCATCCACGGGCACCTTCTTGGCGTAGACGCGGAAGCCCTTGATGACGTCGGCAACCTTCTCTGGCGGACCGGAGATGCCGGTGATGCGCTTCGAGACGTTCGAGACGTACTGGTTCATGATTTCCGGCGTATCGCGCTCCGGATCGACCGTGACGAAATAGGCCTGTATCTTGTCGCCCGCCGGATCGACTTTCTCCATCCAGCCATTGAGCTCGAAGAGCGTCGTCGGGCAAACCTCGGGGCAATGCGTGAAGCCGAAGAACACCGCGGTCGGCTTGCCGCGTAACGCCTGCTCGGTGATCGGCTCGCCGCTTTGGGAAACGAGCGTGAACGGAACGCCGAACGGCCCCTCGGCGAGCGGCATATCCCTCGTCTTCGTGATGTTCAGCGTCAGCCATCCGAGCATCGCTGCGACGATGATGATGGCCACCCAAACAGCAACCCGGAAATTCTTCATGTCTGCGACCCCTGAAAGCAAGCGGACGGCGCTGCCCGCGACTGCCCGCCTGATAGCTCTTCGGCGCCACGCACGCAATTCAACATCCCGTTTTCCTGCCCGTGATTAATTGTCTCACCGCCGCTTTGGGCAGATGTTTGCGCATTGGCGGTGCACGTTAAATCAATCGTAACCTCTGCGAGCGAAAAATCCATTGGACTGAACGACATCAACACTGCCACCAGCAACGGACGCCGAAATCCGATCCGCTGGGTAGGCATTTCAAGACCGGCGAGGGCATGAATGCCCGTCACGCGCCGCGAGAAGCAACCGCCGCCTCGCATCCGAAACCTTCTCCCGCACGGAGCCTGATTGGCAAAGTCGCGGGCGCATTCAGTGGCGGCGCCGCCGCCAAAGCCGTGGCCGCTCCGGCCGGAGACAACTGGGAAGAATTCTGATCATGACAAGCGCCATCATCTCACAGGCCGGTTCCCATCTCGAAATCGTTTCCTTTCATCTCGCCGAACAGGAGTTCTGCATCGACATCATGGCGATCCGCGAAATCCGCGGATGGGCGCCGGTGACGCCAATGCCGCATACGCCGCCCTACGTGCTCGGCCTCATCAACCTTCGCGGTGCAGTGATCCCGGTCATCGACATGGCCTGTCGTCTCGGCATGAAGATGACGGAGCCGTCGGAGCGCTCCGCCATCATCGTCACCGACATCGCCGGCAAGCTCGTCGGCCTCCTTGTCGAGCAGGTTTCCGACATGATGACCATCAAGAGCGAAGACCTGCAGCCGCCGCCGGAAATCATCCCGGAAGCCCAGCGCGCCTTCTGCCGCGGCATCGTGGCGCTGGAAAAGACCATGGTCTGCTTCCTGAACCTCGACACTGTCATCGCCGACGAACTGTCACAGGCTGCTTAAACAGCCTTCCGCTCAAAACCAGGGCCCCCGGCGAAAACCGGGCCTTTCATTATTGCGGCTTGCCATTCTTCCAGGTTACGTTCTGGCCATAGAGCGGGATCGTCGAGATCGACATCTTCGCCGAGCCATCTGTCAGCTCGCGCGAATGTGCGAGATAGATCAGAGTGTCGTTGGTCTTGTCGTAGATGCGGTTAACGACCAGCTTCTTCCAGATGAGCGACATGCCCGCCTTGAACACCTCGTCGCCATCTCTCGAGAGATTAATGTCACCGATTTCGATCGGTCCCGTCTGGCGGCAGGCGATCGAATTGTTCGAGGGATCCTCGAACCAGTTGCCGTTTTTCACCCGGTCGATCACGCTGCGGTCGAAATAGGTGACGTGGCAGGTCACGCCCTTCACCTCCGGATCGGCGATGGCATCGACGATGATATCGTTGCCGATCCAGTCGACGCCGACCTTGCCGACGACCTCGGCAGACGCGACACCTGCGCCAAGCGCGGCAACCGAAGCGGCAGAAAGAACAAGCTTGCGCAAAGTGGACATGGCGGCTCCGTGAATGATCCGCTTCACTAGATAAGTACGGCCACCGCCAAAACAAGCAAGCTGGCTATGCCTTGCGGCAGGTGCAGGGCTCGTAGCCGTTTGCGGTGAGCCTGCCGGGTGTCATGCCGATTGCAGCGGGAATGGCATGCACCGCAGCGGCCTTGACGGCCCTTGCCATCTCGATCGCCGCATGGGCGCAGACGGCAGCATCCTCCGCGGCATTGTGGTGGGAAAAGCGCAGACCTAGATGCTCGGCGATCACGTTCAATCTGTGCGAGAGGAACTGCGGCCAGATACGCTGCGCCATCTTGAGGCTGCAGAGATAACTGAGTTCCGGATAGGACTGGCGATAAAGGTCGAGCGAAGCGCGCCAGACACTGAAATCGAAGGCGGCATTGTGCGCGATCATCGTCGCGCCCCGGAAATCATCGTGGAACTCCTCCATGACTTCCGGAAATTCCGGCGCATTTTCCACATGCTCGGGCCGGATGCCGTGGATTGCGATATTCATCCCGGAAAAACGCATATCCTTCGGCCGGATCAGCCGTTCCTCGACACGAGTGACCCTGCCCTCATTGATCCAGGCAAGAC
>NZ_JABEPH010000049.1:0-22783 GCF_013004495.1 Rhizobium sp. SEMIA 4085 | reverse complement strand
CTGAAGGTCGCGTTACGAGTGCCGCTTCTGGTCAACCGCCATGGATGCCGACCGCCTGCAGCTTTTTCCTTAGGAGAATATCGCGCCCGGTTCAGCGTATCGGGAGGGCGCATACGGGCCGGGGCCTCTTCGCCTTCAGCGTCCGTCGAGCTTTCGGGGCCGGCAATTGTTGGCGGCCCCTCCAAGGGGCGTTGGGTGTAATCCTCAGGCACGCCAACTGCTTGTTTCAGAACCAAGATAGCGTCTTGCGGCGCTTAAAACAGGAGAGGGAAATGAAAAACACTGCTCTGAAAAGCCTGCTGCTTGCCTCCAGTCTGCTCACGTCTGCCGGCTTTGCCTACGGTGCAGATGTCACGCTGACGATCGAAAGCTGGCGCAACGACGACCTGCAGATCTGGCAGGAAAAGATCATCCCGGCCTTCGAAGCCAAGAACCCGGGCATCAAGCTCGTATTCTCGCCGACCGCGCCGACGGAATACAACGCCTCGCTGAACGCCAAGCTCGACGCCGGCTCCGCAGGCGACATCATCACCTGCCGGCCGTTCGACGCCTCGCTCGAACTTTTTAACAAGAAGCAGCTTGCAGACCTAACAAGCCTGCCGGGCATGGAAAACTTCACGCCGGTTGCGAAGGCTGCCTGGTCGACCGACGACGGCAAGTCGACCTTCTGCGTTCCGATGGCGTCGGTCATTCACGGCTTCATCTACAACAAGGATGCATTCGACAAGCTCGGCATCGCCGTTCCGAAGACGCAGGACGAGTTCTACGCAGCTCTCGAAAAGATCAAGGCGGACGGCACTTACATTCCCATGGCGATGGGCACGAAGGACCTTTGGGAAGCCGCAACCATGGGCTACCAGAACATCGGCCCGAACTATTGGAAGGGCGAAGAGGGCCGCATGGCCCTGATCGAAGGCAAGAAGAAGCTGACGGATGCCGAATGGGTCGAGCCCTACAAGGAACTCGCCAAGTGGAAGCCCTATCTCGGCGACGGCTTCGAAGCGCAGACCTATTCCGACAGCCAGAACCTCTTCACGCTCGGCCGTGCGGCGATCTACCCGGCTGGCTCGTGGGAAATTTCGCTGTTCAATAGCCAGGCGCAGTTCAAGATGGGCGCATTCCCGCCGCCGGTTCCGAAGGCTGGCGACACAGGCTACATCTCTGACCATCCGGACATCGGTGTCGGCCTGAATGCGAAGAGTGCACATGCCGAGGAAGCCAAGAAATTCCTGAGCTGGGTCGCTTCCTCCGAATTCGCAGACATCTACGCGAACTCGCTGCCGGGCTTCTTCAGCCTGAACTCAAACCCGGTGAAGATGAGTGATCCGCTGGCTCAGGAATTCGTTTCCTGGCGCGGCCCGTACAAGTCGACCGTCCGCTCGACCTATCAAATCCTGTCGCGCGGCACGCCGAACCTGGAAAACGAAACCTGGGTCGAATCGGCCAACGTCATCAATGGCACCGATACGCCGGAAGTGGCTGCTGAAAAGCTTCAGAAGGGTCTCGACGGCTGGTACAAGCCGGCCAAGTAAGCGGAAGCGAGGGCATCTTCCCCTCATCCGGCCTGCCGGCCACCTTCTCCCCGCTGGCGGGGAGAAGGAGACTCGCGGCGACCTCTCGCGCCAGCGCAGCTTATGCGTAGGGCACGTTCTCTCCCCTGCAGGGGGAGAGAGTTAGGGTGAGGGGCAGCCTATTTTCACCTGTGCTGCGCCGTCGGCTCAGCCAATAACAATAGGCACAAAGCCATGAGCCAAGCTGAAAACGCTGTCGACGTGGTTCCGCTCAAGCGCCCGGTGCGCTGGCATATCGGCGTCTTTCTTCTCCCGGCGATCGTCGTCTACTCGGCGATCATGATCCTGCCGTTGATCGAAACGCTCCGGCTTTCGTTCTACAATGTGGTTGACGGCGTGCCCGCCTTCGTTGGCCTTGCGAACTACAAGGTGCTGTTCGGCGATCCGCGCTGGGCGCATGATTTCTGGAATGCGCTCGTCAACAACCTGATCTTTTTCGCCATTCATATGTGCGTGCAGAACCCGATCGGCGTTGCACTTGCAGCGCTTCTGTCCACGCCGCGGCTGCGTTTCGTCGCCTTCTACCGCACGGCGATGTTCCTGCCGACGCTGCTTTCCTTCGTGATCGTCGGCTTCATCTGGAAGCTGATCCTCTCGCCGATCTGGGGCGTTGCACCCTGGCTGATGAGCCTTGTTGGCATGAAATCCTTCTTCGCGCCCTGGCTCGGCCAGTCCGGCCCGGCGCTGGTCGCCGTCTCGCTGATTTCCAACTGGCAATATATCGGCATCCCGATGATGCTGATATACGCGGCGCTGCTCAGCATTCCCGAAGAGGTGATCGAGGCGGCGGAATGCGACGGCATCACCGGCTGGGCACAGTTCTGGAAGATCAAGCTGCCGCTCATCCTGCCGGCGATCGGCATCATCTCGATCCTGACCTTCGTCGGCAATTTCAACGCCTTCGACTTGATCTACACGGTGCAGGGCGCGCTTGCCGGCCCGAATATGTCGACCGACATTCTGGGAACATTGCTTTATCGCACCTTCTTCGGCTTCCAGCTGCAGCTCGGCGACCGCTCCATGGGAGCGACGATCGCGACGACGATGTTCCTAATCATTCTCGCTGGCGTCTCTTTCTATCTTTTTGCCATCCAGCGGCGCATGCGCCGGTACCAGTTCTGAGGAGCGTGGTCCATGTCCAATAGAGCACGCACATCGCCGATCCGCACCGGGCTCGTTCACCTGGCTTTGATCGGTTACACGCTCGTCGCCGTCTTTCCGGTGTTTCTCACGATCATCAACTCGTTCAAGGACCGCAACGCGATCTTCCGTTCGCCGCTGCAGGTTCCGACGCCCTCGACCTTCAGCCTGGTCGGCTATCAGACGGTGCTGGGGCAGGGCGACTTCGCGACTTATTTCCAGAATAGCTTCATCGTGACGGTCGTCTCGATCTTCTTTGTGCTGCTGTTCGGCGCGATGGCGGCGTTCGCGCTTTCCGAATACCGCTTCCGCGGCAACACGCTGGTGGGCCTCTACATGGCGATCGGCATCATGATCCCGATCCGTCTTGGCACGGTCGCGATCCTGCAAGGCATGGTGGCGGCAGGTCTCGTCAATACATTGACGGCGCTCATCCTCGTCTATACGGCGCAGGGCATTCCGCTTGCAATCTTCATCCTGTCGGAATTCATGCGCACGGTCTCCGATGACCTGAAGAATGCCGGCCGCATTGACGGGCTTTCCGAATACGCAATCTTCTTCCGGCTGGTGCTGCCGCTCGTGCGCCCGGCGATGGCGACGGTTGCGGTCTTTACGATGATCCCGATCTGGAACGATCTCTGGTTCCCGCTGATCCTGGCGCCGGCCGAATCCACCAAGACCGTAACGCTCGGCTCGCAAATATTCATCGGACAATTCGTCACCAACTGGAACGCGGTCCTGGCTGCGCTGTCGCTGGCGATCCTGCCGATCCTCGTGCTCTACGTCATCTTCTCGCGGCAGCTGATCCGCGGCATCACCTCCGGAGCAGTGAAATGACCGTTTTGCAGAAGCCGGTCCGTGTTCTCGTCGCGGGGCTCGGCAATATGGGCCGCAGCCATGCGCTCGCCTATCACAACAATCCGGGCTTCGAGATCGTTGGTCTCGTCAACCGCTCGAAGCCGGAGCTTGCGCCGGAGCTGCAGGGCTACGGGATCTATCCGGACTTCAAGACGGCACTTGCCGAATTAAAGCCGGATCTCTGCGCCATCTGCACCTATTCCGACAGCCATGCCGATTACGCGGTCGCCGCGTTCGAGGCCGGTTGCGATGTCTTCGTGGAAAAGCCGCTTGCAACAACCGTCGGCGACGCCGAGCGCGTCGTGGCGGCTGGGAAGAAGGCCGGGCGGAAGCTGGTGATCGGCTACATCCTTCGCCATCATCCATCCTGGATAAAGCTGATCGAGGAAGCTCGAAAACTTGGGCCGCCCTATGTGTTCCGCATGAACCTCAATCAGCAATCCAGCGGTCCGACCTGGGAGACGCACAAATCGCTGATGCAGACGACATCGCCGATCGTGGATTGCGGCGTGCATTATGTCGACGTCATGTGCCAGATCACCGATGCCAAGCCCGTCGAGGTGCGCGGCATGGGGCTGCGGCTTTCCGGCGAGGTCGCGCCGGACATGTACAATTACGGCCACCTGCAGGTGATCTTCGAGGATGGTTCCGTCGGCTGGTACGAGGCCGGCTGGGGCCCGATGATCTCGGAGACGGCCTTCTTCGTGAAAGATGTCATGTCGCCGAAGGGGGCGGTCTCGATCGTCATGGACCCCAACGCGAAATCGGACGACATCGACACGCACACCAAGACCTCCGTCATCCGGCTGCATAATGCCGATACCGGGCCGGACGGCAGGTTCATCAATCCGGATCAGGACATGACGATGGCGGGCGAACCCGGCCATCAGGAGCTCTGCGACCTGGAGCAGTCCTTCATGCTCAAGGCCATTCGCGAGGACCTCGACCTCAACCGCCACATGGCAGATGCCGTCGCGTCGCTGCGTATATGCCTCGCCGCCGACGAGAGCGTGCGCACCGGCAAACCGGTCAAACTGTAAGGGAACGACTAGTGGGATCGCTTCAACTCAAATCCATACGCAAGACCTATGGCACGCATGAGGTGCTGAAGGGCATCGACCTTGAGGTCAGGGACGGCGAATTCGTCATCTTCGTCGGACCGTCCGGCTGCGGAAAATCGACCCTGCTGCGCAGCATCGCCGGCCTCGAAGACGTGACGTCCGGAACCGTCCTCATCAACGGCAAGGACGAGACGCTGACGCCGCCCGCCAAGCGTGGCATCGCCATGGTCTTCCAATCCTACGCGCTCTATCCCCACCTGACCGTGAAGGACAACATGGGGCTTGGCCTGAAGCAGGCCGGAACGCCGAGGGACGAGATCGAGACGCGCGTTAGCAAGGCCTCGTCGATGCTGTCGCTGGGGCCCTATCTCGCGCGCCGGCCGGCCGAGCTCTCCGGCGGCCAGCGCCAGCGTGTCGCGATCGGCCGCGCCATCGTGCGCGAACCCGAACTTTTCCTCTTCGACGAGCCGCTTTCCAATCTCGATGCGGCGCTGCGCGTCCAGACGCGCCTGGAGATCGCCCGCCTGCACCGCAGCCTGAAGGCGACGATGATCTACGTGACCCACGACCAGGTCGAAGCCATGACGCTGGCCGACAAGATCGTCGTGCTGAACGCTGGCGCGATCGAGCAGGTCGGCTCGCCGATGGAACTCTACAATCGTCCGGCCAACGTCTTCGTCGCTGGCTTCATCGGCTCGCCGATGATGAACTTGATCCCGGCAGAAAAGCTCAGCGACAAGCAGGCGAGGACGATCGGGGTTCGTCCCGAGCATCTGACGCTTTCACGCGAGCAGGGGACCTGGAAAGCGAAAATCGTGCATGTCGAGCATCTCGGTGCCGACACGATCGTCTATCTTGAGTCCGACCAGTGCGGCCTGCTGACGGCGCGTCTCTTTGGCGAACACAAATACGAGCCGGACGAGATCGTCTATGCGACGCCGGACAAGGCGCACATGCATCGCTTCGATGCCAAGGACCAAGCGATTCGTTAGCCGCAGAATAAAAGCAACGGTTTTCGATCGGGCTTTTTCCTACCGCTATCTTCAGCTTATCCGAGTAAGGGCCGCATGAAGCTTCGTTCGTAGCTGATGATACTGCGGTTGCGGCGGTCGAGCTCGAAGGCTGCCTGGCATTCGGGGTCCGTCGCCATGCGCGTGCGATAATCCTCGTATGCGCCAAGGCTCGGGAACGAAAAGAGGGCAACGGCAATGTTGTTGGCGCCTTCCGACGGCAGGAAGTAGCCGTGATGGGTGCCGCCCATCCGATTGACGATCGGAATCCAGAGCCGAGCATATTCCTCGAATTCCGCGATCTTGTAAGGGTCGAGGACGTAGCGCAAATGGCAGGTAATCATTGAAATACTCTCGAATGATGATTGCCGGGCAAACTGCCGCGGCCGCTGGGGATGTCGCTTACGAGCTTGTCGCAAGCCGCTCGGTGAATTCCTCGATGCCGACTTCGGATTCGACGCTGTCGCCCTTGGCCATCAGGTAAAGTCCGAGGATAAAGGCGAGCGCGGCGATCAAAAGCAGGTAATAGGCATGCGCCATCGGGTTGATCGGCAGCAGTGATGCGACGGCGAGCGGCGTGAGGCCGCCGAAAATCGCGTAGGAGACGTTGTACGAGAAGGAGAGGCCCGTAAAGCGCACACGTGCCGGAAAGGCCCGAACCATCACGTAAGGCACGGCGCCGACCATGCCGACGGCCAAGCCCATGACGGCATAAAGCACGAATAGCATGGTCAGCGAGACGGCGGCATAGGTGTAGAACGCGAAGGTCGCCGCGCCGAAGAATATGCTGGCGGCGGTGAAGAACCTGCCCGAGCCGATACGGTCGATGATCGCGCCAGCGGCTGCCGTACCGAAGATCAAAAACAGCGTGCCGAAGCTTGTCGCGGCAAGCGATTGCTGGGCGGTATAGCCGTAAAGCTTCTGCAGGAAGGGAGCGGTCATCAGGGTCGTGATGACGATGCCTGCCGACAGGATCCAGGTCAGCAGCATCGAGATGACCACGCCGCGCGGATGATCGCGGAGAACCGCCTTCAGCGGCAGTTCCGTCCCCAGCGAACGGCTCCGCTTCATTTCGGCGAAGATCGGCGTTTCCTGCAGCCAGCGGCGGAGATAGACGGCGACGAGACCGAAAATGCCGCCGATGAAGAAGGGGATGCGCCAGGCATAGGCAGCGACATCCTCCGGCGTGTAGATCGAGTTGATGATCGTCGCGATGAAGGAACCGAGCAGGATGCCGAGCGTCAGGCCCGAGCAGAGGAAGCCGCAGGCAAAACCGACACGGCGGAATGGGACGTGTTCTGCAACGAAGGTCCAGGCGCCCGGCACTTCACCGCCGATCGCCGCACCCTGCAGCATGCGCATCAGGATCAGCAAGATGGGAGCGCCGACCCCAATGGAAGCATAGGTCGGCATGGCCGCCATGCCGAGGGTCGAAAGCGCCATCAGCAGGATCGAAAAGGCGAAGACGCGCTTGCGGCCGAAGCGGTCGCCGAAATGGGCGAGGATAATGCCGCCAAGCGGGCGGACGAGATAGCCGGCGGCAAAGATGCCGAAGGTCTGGATCGTCACCAGCCAGTCGGGCATATCCGGCGGGAAGAACAGATGGCCGATGACAGTCGCGAAGAACACGAAGATGATGAAGTCGTAAAATTCCAGCGCGCCGCCGAGAGCCGAAAGGCCGAGCGTGCGGAAATCCTGGGAGGTGAGACGGCGAGGGGCCGCGGCGGGCGGCGTGGTGGGAGACATGAGGCTGCGCTTCTTTATAAACCGGGATATCCGGTGCATGCGTCATGGCGCCCGTCAGTTCAAGCGCTTTTTCTTGATGGCGGCATCACGATAGTTGAACGCGTTTGGACATGAAGGAGGCGCAACGCAGGAGAAGCGAACATCGGTTAGCGCTCAATCAGTGGTCTAAGCCATCTCTAATCTCCCCGAAGACGCCGGGCTCGCCCAAGTCCCAGTAAAGCCCCGCCATCAGCGCAAGACCTTCGCGGACGATGGCAAAGGGAAGATGTTCGTTCGGCGCATGCTGAGAGCAGGCCGGATAGGAGTGCGGCACCCATACCGTCGGAAGTTCCAGAATATCGGAGAAGACGTCGTTTGGCAGTGATCCACCAAGGTTTGGCAGGACGGCCGGCTTCTTCCCGGTCGTGCGAACAATCGAGTCCACCGCCCAACGAACCCAAGGATGCTCGGGATCTAGGCGTGTCGCATGAAAGACCTCGTCGCTCGACTGAGCGATCTGCACGTAGGAAAAGGCGTGCCGATCGAGGTGCCGCAGGGCGGGAAGGACATCCTGTATGTCAACACCGACGACGAACCGCAGCTGACAGCGCGCCTAGGCGCGTGGCGGAATAGCGCTAACGGGTGTCTTCGGGTTTCCTGCCTCGAAGGCCAAGACCGCGAAAGAGCACCACCCGAATACCTTTTCTGCAGGCGTTAAGCCGGGCACGCCCCAGTCCGGATCAATCTTCGGGCCTTCCGCATTATTCTCGATCTCGCAATCTGAAAGAACGCGCCGCACGTTGTCGGGAACCCCCTGTGGAAGCCATTCCGGAATGCGAATTTGCCCCATTGGTCCGGATATACTTGCAAGCGCATGGGCGAGTTGGATTGCCGGGTCGGAAAGAAGGCCTCCCCAATTCCCCGAATGATGGCCGCCCTTGCGCGCGTCGATCCAGACGTCAAAGCTGATAGCCCCCCGAGACCCGAGGAAAACCGTCGGCCTTCCAGCCGACAGCCGAGGCCCATCCGAGGCAAGCAAAACGTCGGAACGAAACAAATCCTTGTGGATGGAGGCGAGTTCGCGCAGGCCAGGCGATATTCTCTCCTCGCCCATCTCAATCAGATACTTGGCATTGAAGCCGAGCTTGCCACGCGTCTCCAACACGGCCCGGAGAGCACCGATGTTGATCGAATGCTGCCCCTTGTTATCAGCGACGCCGCGTCCGTACCACCTGCCGACGCGTTCGGTCATCTTCCAAGGCGAGAGGCCATCGTCCCACGCATCATCAAGCCCGCGTATCACGTCACCGTGGCCGTAGCCAAGCACCGTCGGTCGCGTTGGATCTTCGATGCGCTCTGCAAAAAGAAATGGCCAGTTGCGCGCGGATAGTGTGTGGCAGACAAAACCAAGGGCCTCAAAAGACGGCTTTATCTCCGCCTCTAGATATTCTCTGAGCACCGGCGCACGGTCGGGATTCTGACTCTCGGTCGGCATCCCCACTCGACGTGCCAAATCCTCCCGAAAGGCGCCGGAATCGACGTAAGCCTCTGCTTTGGCTATGGCAGCGTCGCGGGTCATGTCGCCAACATAGCATCACGCGGAATACACCGAAACAGCCAGTCGAGCCTTCGCCGAGCGACCTTCGGCCCGCGCAAATCAATCGCGGACGACGAGCAGGTCGGCGGCCATGAAGCGGAGCGTGACGGTTTCGCCTGCCTGCGGCGGGGTGACGCCCGGGCTGTTGAACATGTCGAAGGAAATGACGTTGCCGCCGACATTCATGCGGGTGCGGATGACGGAGCCAAGGAAGTGGGCGGAGGTGACCTGACCGGTCAGCGCCGTATCGCTCTTGACGCTGTCGGAAAGCGAGCCCTCTTCCGGACGGAGCGCCAGCGAGACGGTATCGCCCGCCTTGTAGGCTGCGAGCGACTGCTTGAGCGTCACGCCCTGGTCCCCGATCTGGATGCGGTTTGCCGCCGGATCGACGACCTTTGCCTCGATCATGTTCAGCGTGCCGACGAAAGAAGCGACGAAACGGGTTGCGGGCGTGTTGTAGACCTCGAAGGGCGTGCCGATCTGATCCGCCTTGCCGCCGTTCATGACGACGATGCGGTCGGAGATCGAGAGCGCCTCTTCCTGGTCGTGCGTCACAAAGATGGTGGTGATGCCGAGCTTCTGCTGGATGAGGCGGATCTCTTCGCGCAGCGACACGCGGATCTTCGCATCGAGCGCGGAGAGCGGTTCGTCGAGCAGCAGAACCTGCGGCTTGACGGCAAGCGCGCGGGCAAGCGCCACGCGCTGCTGCTGGCCGCCGGACATCTGGTAGGGGAAGCGATCAGCGAGATGGTCGAGGCGGATGAGGCCCAACATTTCCTTCACGCGCGCATCGATGTCGGCCTTCGGCATGCCTGCAACCTTGAGACCGAAGGCGACGTTGTCGTGCACGTTCATGTTCGGGAACAGCGCGTAAGCCTGGAAAACCATGCCGATGTTGCGCTGGTTCGGCTTCAGCGGGCGCTGATCCTTGCCGTTGATGAAGAGGCTGCCGCCGGTCGGCGTTTCGAAGCCGGCGATCATGCGCAGCACCGTAGTCTTGCCGCAGCCAGACGGCCCCAGGAAGGAGACGAATTCTCCCTTCTCGATGCTCATGTTGAAATTATGGACGACCTGAACCTGGCCGAAGGACTTCTGAAGATTGGTCAGCGTGAGGAATGACATGGCCAGTTACCTTGCGGGGGCGGATTTTTGAAAGCGGGAGATGAGATTGAGCAGACCCATGCAGAGCCATGTGATCGAGAAGGCAATGACGGCGAGCGCCGACGGCTCGTACGCCTTGTTGGCGCCGACGAGCTGCAGATAAGGCCCGAAGGCCGGCCGGTTGAGGAGGGCAGCCATCGTGAATTCGCCCATGACGATCGCCAGCGTGATGAAGGCGCCGGACAACACGCCGCTCATGACGTTCGGGAAGATGCAGCGGAACATGATGGTCGGCCAGCTGGCACCGAGGCTTTCGGCCGCCTCTGTCAGTGTGCGGACGTCGATGGCGCGCATGGCGGTATCGACCGCGCGATACATGTAGGGCAGCGACAGCGTGATGTAGGAGCAGACGAGCAGGATGTTCGTACCGGTCGTAGAACCCGTCAATGGCAGGACCGACGATGAATTGTACATGCGCAAATAGCCGAAGACGATGACGATCGCCGGGATAACGAGCGGGAGCAGCGTCACGAATTCCACGATCGGGCGCATCTGTGGCAGGCGCAGGCGAACCCAATAGGCCGTCGGCACGACGAGCAGCATGCCGAAGACGATTGTCAAAAGGGCCATCAGCATGGAATAGCCGAAGGTCTCGCGGAACTGGATGTCCGAAAAGACCGACTGATAGGCATCGAAGCTGTATACGCCGCGGCGCATGCGCAGCGAAAACTCGATGGTGCCGATCAGCGGAATGATGAAATAGGACGCACCCAGAAAGATGGCGATCCAGGCGCCAAGACGTTGAGCTTTCATTTCTGCCACCGTTCGGCGCGCATGCGCAGCATCAGGTAAAGGACGTTGGAGACGCCGGTAATGACGATCATGCCGAGCGCGATCGCGTAGCCGAGGTTCGGGTTGTGAAGAACATCGCCGCGGATCTGCGCGTAAAGCAGGATCGGAACGATGTTCAGGGAGCTTCCAGTCAGCGCATAGGCTGTGGCGATGGCGCCGAAGGCGTTTGCAAACAGCAGCAGCGTCGTGCCGAGCAGGCTCGGCCAGAGGATCGGCAGCGCGACCATCATCCAGTACTGGCGGTTCGTGGCGCCGAGGATTTCAGCGGCCTCGCGCCATTCCTTCTTCATGCCGTCGAGCGCCGGCGTCAGGATCAGCACCATCAGAGGGATCTGGAAGTACATGTAGGTGATGGTGAGGCCGAAGAAGGATAAAAGGTTGAATCCGGTGCCGTAGAGATTGAAGCCGAACCAGTCGCGCAGGAAGATGGTGACGAGGCCGGTGCGGCCGAGCGTTGCCAGGAACGAGAAGGCAAGCGGCACGCCGGCGAAGTTCGATGCGACGCCGGAGAAGGTCAAAAGCGTCGAGCGGACAGAGGAGGGCAGGCCGCCGAGGACGACTGCCCAGGCGAGAAAGAAGCCGATCAGCGCACCGCCGAGGGCGGAAGCCACCGATACGCGGATGCTGATCCAATAGGCGCTGATGATCGACGGCGTGAAGAGATCGCCGATGTTCTTGAACGTGAATTTGCCTTCCGGCGTGAGGAAGGCGCCGACGACGAGATAAAGCGTGGGGATGATCAGAAACAGCAAGGCGAAGATGACGAAGGGCGCGATACCCAGCCAGTCGATCACGCGATCCTTATTGATCAGGGGGGCAGTGCTCGCCATAGGCGTTGAAACGGTGCTCATGCGAAGCTCATCCGGGGGCGTCGGAGTGAAAGAAAATGCCTCCCCGCTAAGGGCGGGGAGGCCGGATGTCAGGGCTTACTGAACGTTGGCGCCGACAACGCTGTCCCACTTGGTGGTGATGGCGGTCTTGCCTGCGGCCTGCTCGTCGAGCGTCGGGAAGATAGCCTTGGCATAGCCTTCAGGCGGCGGCAGCTTGTCGAGCAGTTCCTTCGGAATCAGGCCCTTCTGGGCAAGGTCGTTGAAGCGGATCGGGTGGCAGTAGCCCTTCAGCCAGCCGAGCTGACCTTCGTCGGAATAGAGGTATTCCATCCAGAGCTTGGCAGCATTCGGGTGCGGAGCAAAGGCGGAGATCGCCTGAACGTAGACACCGGCAACGACGCCTGATGCCGGAACGACGACTTCAACCGGCGGGTTGCCGTTGAGGCTGTCGCGCCAGGAGAGGCCGTTATAGTCCCAGGCGACGACGATCGGGGTGGAACCCTGAGCAAGCGACGCGGACTTGCCGATGACCGGAACGAGGTTGCCGGCCTTGTTGAGCTCTGCGAAGTAAGCAAGACCTGCTTCGCCAGCCTTCGTGGCATCCTTTTCGCCCGCTGCAAGACCAGCGGCGTAGACGGCTTGAACAGCCTGGTTGGAAGCGCGCGGATCGCCAGCGAGCGAAACGGCGTTGGCATACTCGGACTTCTTCAGGTCGGCCCAATCCTTCGGGACGTTCTTGACGATGTCGGTGTTTACGACGAACGAAAGAACGCCGTAGTAATCGCCGTACCAGAAGCCGTCGGCGTCCTTGGCAGAGTCAGGAATGGAATCCCAGGTGGAGACCTTGTAGGGCTGGATGAGGCCTTCAGCCTTGGCCGAGGGGCCGAAGGAGAGACCGACGTCGATGACGTCCGGAGCCTGCGGACCGGTGTTGCCCTTGTTGGCCTTGATTGCTTCGATTTCGTCGCCCGAACCTGCGTCCGGGTTCAGTTCGTTGACTTCGATGCCATACTTGGCCTTGAAGCCGGCAATGACGTCGCCGTAGCCGCACCAGTTGTGCGGGAGAGCGATGGTCGTCAGCGTACCTTCCTTCTTGGCGGCAGCGATGAGTTCGGCGCTCGGTTCTGCTGCGGCAATCGCAGTCGAAGCTACGACGATCGCAGTAGAAAGCGAGAGCAGTCGAGAAATGTTAGAGATCACTGTTGTTCTCCTTCGGTTTTCAGTGGTCTGGCGATGCTGTTACTGGCGTTGCATGAATCTTGTATGACGGTCGCGTGACGTTCGTTTTTCTTATGATTTCCAGTATTTTTCGAACTCTGTTTCGTCTGCGACGGGCAGTTCTATTTCCTTCACGCAGCCTCATTGTTTTTGTTCGTTCCTGCCTCTCCTCCTAGCCGGGTTTTCGGAAGAGCTTGGTCTGTTCGAACAGGCCCTCCAGTGTTTTCATGCGCTCTTTCGTCTCGTCCCAGGTGGTATTCTGGACCGCTTCGATGAGCGCTTCGACGATAAAGAGCGTGACCACCGAAGAATCCCAAGCCGACGGTGCCTCGATCTGGACGCGGAAGGCGTGTCTCGCAAGCTTTGCCGCCGGCGATCCCCATTGGTCCGTGAAGACGATGATTTCGGCGCCGCGCATGCGGGCCGCCTGGGCAAGGCTTACCATCTCCTGCTCATAGCGGCGGATGTCGAAGATGATCAGCAGATCGCCGGCGTTCATGTTGAGAACATACTGCGGCCAGCTCGACGAGTTGGACGACAAGAGGGCAGTATTCGGCCGGATGACCTGCATGTGGGTGAAGAAGTATTCGGCAAGCGCGCCCGTGATGCGACCGCCGACGAAATAAAGGCCGCGCTTGCGATCCGAAAGCAGGGCAGCGGCGCTGTTGAAGGTCGCGGTGTCGAGATCGCTCAGCGTTTGGCGCAGATTGCCGATGATGGCATCGGCAAAACGATTGAGGATGTGGGTGCCCGGAGCATTGGAAGCCCACCGGTCATGCTTGGCGATCGGATTGGAGATCGTCGCTTCGACCTCCTGATGCAGATGCGCCTGGAAATCCGGGTAACCCTTGAAGCCGAGTTTCTGGACCATGCGGACGACGGTGGGCGTCGAGACACCGGCGTTTTCGGCAATCGTGGTGATGCTGCCCAGCCCTGAAACGGGATAGTTGTCCAGCAGACTCTCTGCCAATTGCTTCTCGGCGCGCGTCAGCGCTTCGAAATGCGAATGGATGACGTCCGAAACCGTCTTCGACGCAGCGCTCACGCGATCTTGCTCCCCGGGATTGGTCTTGTGCCACTTTCCCACTCAAAGTTAACAACGCTGTCACAATCCATGTCAACCACTGTCATGAAAAGAAATTTTCAGAGCGCGCTTGACACCGCCCGAAGACTGAAGAATTCTTTTCTTGTAAAGATTTTATTAAGGGAAGGGCAGCGCGGCCAGGTGCTCACTCAGCTCAAGATTCTCAGCGAAGCGGATGGGGACTGCGTCGGCATAGAGCGGCCGCACGGCAAGAGCGCGGTGCTCGTCATTTGCGAACACGCCTCGCGAGCGTTACCCGAGCAGTTCGGTAATCTCGGCCTTTCCGAGAAAGCGTTGAATAGCCACATCGCCTGGGATCCAGGCGCTTTGGCCGTTGCACGCGGCATCTCGACGACGCTTGACGCAACACTCGTCTTTCAGCGCTTCTCTCGCCTGATCTACGACTGCAACCGCCCGCCGCACTCGCCTGGCGCAATGCCCGAAAAGAGCGAAATCTATGCCATCCCCGGCAATCAGAATCTAAGCGCAAAGGAGCGGCAGGCCCGTACCGAAGCGCTGTATCTTCCTTTCCACGATGCAGTAAGCCGTCTCATCAAGAACCGTCAGGGGCAGGGGCAGGAGACGGTCATCGTCACTGTTCACAGTTTCACGCCGGTCTATAATGGCAAGGCGCGTGACGTCGAGCTCGGCATCCTGCACGATGCCGACAGCCGCCTGGCAGACAGCATGTTGGCAGGGGCGGCTGACGCGCCGCTCTACAAAACCGAACGCAACGAGCCCTATGGCCCTGAGGACGGCGTGACGCACACGCTGATCCTGCACGGGCTGTCGAACGGGCTCCGCAATGTAATGATCGAGATCCGCAACGACCTCATCAGCGACGATGCCGGCCAAGGGGTCATGGCCGACTATCTGACAGGGCTCCTCCAGCAAGGCCTGGAAGCCTGACCATAAAAGAAAAGACCCCAGGGAGCAGTCTAACTGCGATCTGTCCGTATGGCGAAAGCCGCGGGCAGCTTTGGCACTGGATCTGCGGCAATTCCGCTGCCGATCGTCAAACAGGGGGAAGTCATGTCGGACTATACCGAACTTGATAAGAAGCAGGATATGAGCATCCTGCATTCGATGGGCTATGCCCAGGAACTGGAAAGGCGGATGAGCTCGTTCTCGAACTTTGCCGTCTCCTTCTCGATCATCTGCATCCTTTCCGGCGGCATCAACTCGCTGGCGCAGGCGACTGCCGGCGCGGGTGGTGCTGCGATCGGCATCGGCTGGCCACTCGGCTGCTTCATTTCGCTCGTCTTCGCCGTTGCGATGGCGCAGATCAGCTCCGCCTATCCGACCGCGGGCGGCCTCTACCACTGGGGTTCCATCCTCGGCAACCGCTTCACCGGCTGGCTGACCGCATGGTTCAACCTGCTCGGCCTCGTGACGGTGCTCGGTGCCATCAACGTCGGTACCTACTACTTCTTCATGGGCTCCTTCGGCACGAGCTATCTCGGGCTGACGGACACGACATTCGTTCGCATCGTCTTCCTGATCATCATCACCGGTGCGCAGGCGCTCGTGAACCATATGGGCATCGGCCTGACCGCCAAGCTCACGGACTTCTCTGGCTACCTGATTTTCGCGACGGCGATCGCGCTTGCCGCGGTTTGCCTGATCGCTGCTCCGTCCTACGAGTTCGGCCGCCTCTTCACCTTCGCCAACTATTCGGGCGAAACTGGAGGCAATGTCTGGCCTGCCACGTCCGGTACCTGGGCGTTCCTGCTCGGCCTCCTGCTGCCGATCTACACGATCACCGGCTATGACGCGTCGGCGCATACGTCGGAAGAGACCGTAAAAGCGGCTAGCTCCGTGCCGCGCGGCATGATCTCCTCCGTGCTCTGGTCGGCGCTCTTCGGCTACATCATGCTTTGCGCATTCGTGCTGATGCTGCCCAGCATGGACGAAGCTGCCAAGCAGGGCTGGAACGTGTTCTTCTGGGCGATGGACAGCCAGGTGAACCTGATCGTCAAGGACATCCTGTATCTTGCCATTCTGGTCAGCCAATGGCTGTGCGGCCTCGCAACCGTCACCTCGGTTTCCCGCATGATCTTCGCCTTCTCGCGTGACGGCGGTCTGCCTGCATCCAAGGCACTGTCGAAGGTCAGCCCGAAGCACCGCACGCCGGTTGCCGCGATCTGGACGGGTTCTATCCTCGCCGTCCTCTTCGTGTGGGGTTCGTCGCTGGTTTCGATCGGCGAAACGCCGGTCTATACCATCGTCGTTTCGTGCACCGTCATCTTCCTCTTCTTCTCCTTCGCGATCCCGATCACGCTCGGCCTCTTGGCCTGGGGTACGTCGAAGTGGGACAAGATGGGGCCGTGGAACCTCGGCGAGGGGATGTTCAAGCTCTTTGCCGTGCTCTCGATCATTGCAATGGTGCTTATTTTCATTCTCGGCATCCAGCCGCCGAATGACTGGGCGCTCTACATCACCGTCGGCTTCCTTGTTGTGACTGGCGTCGTCTGGTACGGCTTCGAAAAGCGCCGCTTCAAGGGCCCGCCGATCGGCGAAGAAGTCGCCAAGCGCCAGGCTGAAATCGCGGCCGCCGAAAGGGCCGTTGGCGAAGCGTAAGAAAACCGAGCTTCCCTCAAATGGCGGGGCCGCCGTTCGCGCGGCCCCATCACCGGTTCAACGAAAAGGCATCTGGTCGGTCATGGCGGCCGCTGCATGCCGTTTCATTGCCCCGAGTTACAACCCAGATTTCAGGCGGATAAATGATGAGCAACAGCTATACTTTCGATGATCTCAAGAAGGACGTGGCCGAAGGGCGCATCGATACCGTTCTCGCATGCCAGGTGGACATGCAGGGTCGCTTGATGGGCAAGCGCTTCCAGGCGGAATATTTCCTCGAAAGCGCCTGGAAGGAAACGCATAGCTGCAACTATCTGGTCGCGACCGACATGGAGATGGAAACCGTCTCCGGCTACAAGGCGACGAGCTGGGAGAAGGGTTACGGGGACTACACGATGAAACCGGACCTTTCGACGCTGCGCCGCATTCCCTGGCTCGAAGGAACGGCACTGGTCCTTTGCGATCTGCTTGACCATCACACGCACGAAGAGGTGCCGCATTCGCCGCGCGCCATCCTGAAGAGGCAGGTCAAGCGTCTCGAAGACATGGGCATGAAGGCCTTCATGGCATCCGAGCTCGAATTCTTCCTCTTCGACCAGACCTATGAGGCTGCCCATGCCGCCGGCTACCGCAATCTCAAGCTCGCCAGCGCCTACAACGAGGACTACCACATCTTCCAGACGACCAAGGAAGAGGAGGTGATGCGGGCGATCCGTACCGGTTTGCAGGGTGCGGGCATTCCGGTCGAGAATTCCAAGGGTGAGGCTTCGGCGGGGCAGGAGGAAATCAATGTGCGCTACGCCGACGCGCTGACGATGGCTGACCGGCACGCCATCATCAAGAACGGCTGCAAGGAAATCGCCTGGTCGAAGGGCAAGGCGATCACCTTCCTCGCCAAATGGAACTACACCTCGGCCGGCAGCTCCTCTCATATCCATCAGTCGCTCTGGAGCGCCGACGGCAAGACGCCGCTGTTCTTCGATGAAAAGGGTACATACGGCATGTCGCCGTTGATGCGGAACTACGTGGCCGGCCTTCTCGCCCACGCCAGCGAGATCACCTATTTCCTGGCGCCCTATATCAATTCCTACAAGCGCTTCATGGCCGGCACCTTCGCGCCGACGAAGGCGATCTGGAGCAAGGACAACCGCACCGCCGGCTACCGCCTGTGCGGCGACGACACTAAGGCGATCCGGATCGAATGCCGCGTCGGCGGTTCGGACCTCAATCCCTATCTCGCCTTTGCAGCACTGCTGGCGGCTGGCATCGAGGGGATCGAGGACAGGCTCGAACTCGAATCGCCATTCGTCGGCGACGCCTATGGTGCGCGCGATATCCGCGAGATTCCGCACACGCTTCGCGCCGCGACGGTCGCAATGACGGAATCGAAAATGCTGCGGAAGGCTTTCGGCAACGACGTCATCGACCACTACACCCGCGCTGCCGAATGGGAGCAGGAGGAATACGACCGCCGCGTGACGGATTGGGAAGTGGCGAGAGGCTTTGAAAGGGCGTAAGGCATTTTGCGGCCGGTCGTTGCTTGCCCTCACCCTGACCCGCTTTGAGGGGCGAGGGGACTTGCCCTAAGGGGCGTTGCGATTGGCGAGACCGGTGCGGCATACTTCCTTCGCCCGCTTGCGGGGAGAGGTGTCGGCCGGCGGATGAGGGGCTGGTGCCCGAAGAGATTTGTGGAATAAAAAGGCAGGATTCGATCATGACTATGATCCAATGCATTTCGCCGGTCGACGGATCGGTTTACGCAGAGCGCTCAGCGCTCTCGCTAGAGGCGGCCAAGGACGTTGTCGCCCGTGCCCGCAAGGCGCAGACGGCCTGGGCGAAGCGGCCGCTGGAGGAGCGCGTGCAGCTTGTGCTCAAAGGCGTTACGCGGCTCAACGAGATGTCCGATCTCGTCGTGCCGGAGCTCGCCTGGCAGATGGGTCGGCCGGTCAAGTATGGCGGCGAATATCGGGGCTTCAACGAGCGTTCCAACTATGTCGCGTCGATCGCTGCCGACGCGCTGGCGCCCCTTGTTGTCGAAGAGAGCGACAAGTTCGAGCGCCGGATCGAGCGTGAAGCGCATGGCGTCGTGTTCGTGATCGCCCCGTGGAACTACCCTTATATGACGGCGATCAACACCATCGCTCCGGCGCTGATGGCAGGCAATACCGTTATCCTGAAACATGCGTCGCAGACGCTGCTGGTGGGCGAGCGGCTGGTTCAGGCTTTTGTCGAGGCAGGCGTTCCGGAGGATGTCTTCCAGAACGTGTTCCTCGATCACGAAACGACCTCGGCGCTGATTGCGGCAGGAAGCTTCAATTTCATCAACTTCACGGGTTCGGTCGAAGGCGGGCGTGTTATGGAGCGGGCTGCAGCCGGCACCTTTACGGGCCTCGGCCTCGAGCTCGGCGGCAAGGATCCGGGCTACGTCATGGAAGACGCCGATCTCGACGCGGCCGTCGATACGTTGATGGATGGCGCGACCTACAATTCCGGCCAATGCTGCTGCGGCATCGAGCGCATCTATGTGCACGAAACGCTCTATGACAGCTTCGTCGAGAAGTCGGTCGCCTGGGTTTCCAATTACAAACTCGGAAATCCGCTTGATCCGGAAACCTCGCTCGGTCCGATGGCCAACAAGCGTTTCGCCAAGGTCGTGCGCGAGCAGATCTCCGATGCCGTCTCGAAGGGTGCGAGGACGCTAATCGATCCGAAGCTCTTCCCGCAAGATGACGGCGGAGCCTATCTCGCGCCGCAGATTCTGGTCGATGTCGATCACTCGATGGCCTTCATGCGCGAAGAAACCTTCGGCCCGGCCGTCGGCATCATGAAGGTCAAGAACGATGCCGAAGCGATCGCGCTGATGAACGACAGCCAGTACGGGCTGACGGCTTCGCTCTGGACGAAGGACCCGGACAGGGCAGGACGGATCGGCCGCGAAATCGAAACCGGCACAGTCTTCATGAACCGTGCCGATTACCTCGATCCGGCGCTTTGCTGGACCGGCGTCAAGGAAACCGGCCGCGGCGGCTCGCTGTCGATCATCGGCTTCCACAATCTGACGCGCCCAAAATCTTATCACCTCAAGAAAGTCACAGCATGAGCAGCAGCAATATAACAGCCAACTGGAGCTATCCGACTGCCGTCAAGCTCGGCCGCGGCCGCATCAAGGAGCTGGCGGACGCCTGCAAGAGCCTTGGCATGAAGAAGCCGCTGCTGGTTACCGATCGCGGCCTGGCCTCTATGGCGATTACCAAGAATGCGCTCGACATCCTGGAAGATGCAGGCCTCGGCCGCGCGATCTTTGCAGACGTCGATCCGAATCCGAACGAGAAGAACCTCGATGCCGGCGTGAAGGCTTTCAAGGACGGCGGCCATGACGGCGTCGTCGCCTTCGGTGGCGGTTCGGGCCTCGATCTCGGCAAGTGCGTCGCCTTCATGGCCGGCCAGACGCGTCCGGTCTGGGATTTCGAGGATATTGGAGACTGGTGGACGCGTGCGAGCGTCGAGGGCATTGCGCCGATCGTTGCAGTGCCAACAACGGCCGGCACTGGCTCGGAAGTCGGCCGCGCCAGCGTCATCACCAATTCCACAACGCATGTGAAGAAGATCATCTTCCATCCAAAGTTCCTGCCGGGCGTCGTCATCGCCGATCCGGAGCTGACCGTCGGCATGCCGAAGATCATCACCGCCGGGACCGGCATGGATGCTTTTGCGCATTGCCTGGAAGCCTATTCCTCACCCTTCTATCATCCGATGTCTGCCGGTATCGCGCTGGAAGGCATGCGCCTCGTCAAGGAATTCCTGCCACGTGCCTACAAGGAAGGGACCGACCTCGAAGCCCGCGCCAACATGATGGCGGCTGCCGCCATGGGCGCTGTCGCCTTCCAGAAAGGCCTCGGCGCCATCCATGCGCTGTCGCATCCGATCGGCGCCGTCTACAACACGCATCACGGCATGACCAATGCCGTCGTGATGCCGGCGGTGCTGCGGTTCAACCGCGCAGCGATCGAAGAGAAGATCGCACGCGCTGCGGCCTATCTCGGCATCTCCGGCGGCTTCGACGGTTTCTATGATTACGTGCTGAAGCTTCGCTTTGAACTCGGGGTTCCGGAAAGCCTTTCGGCCATGGGAATCGCACCGGACCGGATCGACGCGCTCTCGGCGATGGCAATCGAAGACCCGAGCGCGGGCGGCAATCCCGTCCCGATGACGCTCGAAAATACCAAGACGCTTTTCAAAGACTGCTTCTGATCACATAAGGCGGACCGTCAAAACTTGCCCGGAAAGCCCAAGCTTTCCGGGCTTTTTCGTTTTCCGGCATCCCAACTTTTAGGGATGTGAAAAATGCGGGCTGCAATTTCGGCGCGTTTGTTTGGATTTTGTTAACCATCATCAGAAAGGATACGTTAACCGCACGATGAACCCGAAAGTGCGCTAGAGAGCGATATCCGGCTCGCGATATTTCCCTTCGAGGATCGAACATGCCAGTCATCACATTTGCAAACACCAAGGGCGGGGCAGGCAAGACCACGGCCGTCCTTCTGCTCGCGACGGAACTTGCCCGCAAAGGTTACCGCATCACCATTCTCGATGCCGACCCTCAGCACTGGATTTCCCGCTGGCACGAGATTTCCGGCCATGTGGCGAATATTCAGGTCATCGACTTCGTGACGTCCGCCTCGCTTCCGCAGCACATCAGCGAGAACAAGCATTCCACGGACTACTTTATCATCGATCTGCCGGGCGCCCGCAATCCGCTGCTGGCCACCGCAATCGGCCTCTCCGACCATGTGCTGATCCCGATCCAGGGCTGTGCCATGGATGCGCGCGGCGGGGCGCAGGTGCTGGAATTGCTGCAGTATCTGGATGAGAAGGCGGGCATCAACATTGGCCATTCGGTGGTGCTTACCCGTGTCAATTCAATGGTGACCACCCGTGCACTGCAACTCGTCAAGGCGCTGCTCAACGAGCGGAACGTTCCGGTCCTCGATACGGCGATCATCGAGCGTGCGGCATTCCGCGACATCTTCGATTGCGGCGGCACGCTGCACGATATGGACCCGATGCGGGTTTCCAATCTGGAGAAGGCCTGCGAGAATGCGCTCTGTTTTGCCGAGGAAATCATTCGCAAGGTGCCGGTCAAGCTTCCTGCTTGCGCCCGGGCAACCGGACCGCTGATCCGCTCGGCGGCTTGAATTTTTGGATCATTTGAACCAACCGCCGGAGCGATCCGGCGGTCTTTTTATTTTGGCTCGGCTCAAATTGTGTCCTGGCGGACGCGCTCACCCTATCTCCCCGGGTGAACGGGGCGAGGGACTGCTTGCGAAATGGCCAAGAGAAACGGAAAAGACGCGGCATCTGCCTTCTCCCCATCAAAATGGAAAAGGTGCCGGCAGGCCGATGAGGGCAGAGCGCTCAATCGACGAACTCGACCGTCACGCCAGGCTTCACCATCTTGGCGAGCTCCGTGGCATCCCAGTTCGTCAGACGGATGCATCCGTGGCTCTGGGTGCGGCCGATCTTGGATGGTTCCGGCGTGCCGTGAATGCCGTAGGTCGGCCTCGAAAGGGCGATCCAGACCGTGCCGACGGGACCGTTCGGGCCGGGCGGGATATTCAGGATGCGATCGTTTGCGCCCTGCTGGAAGTTGATCTTCGGGTTGTAGGTATAGCCGGGGTTCAGAGCGACGCGTTCCACGTTGACGAGGCCGGAGGGCGAAGGGGTATCGCTGGAGCCGATCGAGGCGGGATAGGCGGCGACGAGATTGCCAGCAGCGTCATAGGCGAAGACCTGCTTCTTGGCCTTGTCCGCGAGAATCTTCGCGACGGTGCCGGTCTTGGCTTGGCCGGCATTGACGACCTTGATGATCGTGCCGGGCACAGTGAAGTCCGCGCCCGGATTCATCTCCCTGAGGAAGGCTTCGTCCATGTGGAAGCGCTCTGCAAGCATTTCGGTCGTCGAGGTGTAGGCCATCGAAGGCAGAAGCGCCTTTTGCGAATAGTCTTCCGGAATCGCGGCCACATAAGGCCCGGCGGCATCTGCCGGCGTGATTGTGTAGCTGGTGACGGGTAAGCCGCCCGACAGGCGCAACTGCTCGAGGATCGCTTCGGTATTGTTGGGGTCGAGCTTTTCGCCGGTCATCTGCTCATAGGCATA
>NZ_JABEPH010000515.1:0-3223 GCF_013004495.1 Rhizobium sp. SEMIA 4085 | reverse complement strand
ATGCCCTGAACGCTCGGGCTGCGGCCACGCCGGGTCCTTCTGCAGGGCCGCGTGCACTTGACTGTCGAAAATCCAACTCAGCCGGAGCCTGTAGAGCCATTCGTAGTGTGGCACCTCGCGGAGCAAGAACTGCACCGGCTCCGGAACCGGCATTCGAAATTTCGGGAAGGGCGCCGCCCATTGGCGTGACCGCTGGAAGATCGTCAGGGCACTCACTCGATCTGCGATGGCCGGAACAACCTGCATTGCCGAGGCCCCATTACCAATTACAGCTACGCGTTTGCCATCAAGAGTAACCTCTGGATCCCATTTCGAGGTGTGGACCACCGGGCCGTCGAAGTCACCCAGACCCGGAATACTCGGCCATTTCGGCGTGGTGAAGCCTCCCACGGCCGAAATCACCACATTGGTCACAAGGGTTTCTTCCGTACCGTCGGGCAGGCGTAACCGGGAATGCCAAGTCCGGCTCTCTTCGTCATAGCGAGTGACAAGGCACTCCGTGCTGTAGCGGATTGAACTCTCGATCCCGAATTCGCGGGCAACGCGGTTGAAATAGTCGTCGATTTCCTGCTGCAACGGGAAGAACTTGCTCCAGTTGCCACCGGCAAAAGTGTAGGAATAGAGATGTCCGGGCGTGTCTACTCCGCAGCCAGGGTAGTAATGTGAGTGCCAGACCCCGCCGGTACGATCTTGCTTTTCGATCTGGATGTAGGAAACGCCCAGTTGTCGTAACCGAATTGCTGCTGCTAACCCGGACATACCGGCCCCGATGATCAGTACGTGGAAGTCCTCCGGCAAGCACACCGGATCGGGAACCGCGCCTGAATACCTCCGCAGCTTGTGGATCATCATGTCAGCGTATTCCGGCGGAATAGGCTCGGCCTCTGACATAGTTAGCATACGGATCAACTCTTCTGCCGACAGGTCCGGCTTGGCGACGTGTGCCCCCTGGCGCCAAGCCATGATGGCGGCCAGCGCTGCATCGCGAACGTCCGTCTGCAATTCGATCGCTAAGCCGCCGGAATCGTTTTCGTCCCAGCGACTCTTCACGGGAATAAACGGCGGATTTAACCAGTACTCTTGTCCTGTGAACTGGTACAGAAGGAGTAGCAGGGTTGGAATGTTGGCCGAAGGGAGTGCCTCGGCGATACGTTGGCGGAACGGGACGAGGTCCGTAGAGTCAGCCATGATTTAGGTCCTACAGTTGCAAGAGTCTGGACCAAGCAGCCAAGGCGCTGCACCTGGTTGCAAATTTCGTGCCCCAGCTTCGGCGCGGTTTCAGCGACGGCATTAGGGAGGGTTCGGCGGGCAGCCCGCTGAACATCTGATCCAGATCGCACTTGAGCGCGTCGGCATCGATCGCTCCCCCACGGCGATGGCAATTGCCGCGCGCCAAAAGCCGCTTATGATCGGAGGTCGTGACAGCGGCGAGGGTTTGCTCGGTGCCCTCGTCCCGCCGGTGCGGGTACAACCGCGGCAAATGCGCCTGTGCGCCCTCGCCTTTTGGCGCTTCCTTCTTCTGCATCTGGAGCGTTCTGCTCTAGGATGGCTGGACGTAGGTCCCGGCAGAAAGAATTGTGCTAACATTTCGACATCTCCGCGCGATTATCGTTGGTCGTGTCGCGTCTGCAAATGCCTGGACGCAATATGCGTGCCAACGGAAAAACTCTTTTGATACAACGTAACTGATCGAATCGGCTGTCTCGCATGTCCGACAATGTCGTACATCGGACAGGGCAAAGCGACACGACCTGCTGCACGCCTGACGAGCGCGATGTACTCCTGACGCATCTCGACGCGGCCGATGCAGGCGGCGCGCGTCTTGACCGTGAACCGGGTGCGATTTTCGGCGGTGCCGCCATGCTCGCAGTCGCGCCGGATGGAGTGAATGGACAGAAAACTCTGAGGGAGATCGCCGTGCGCGAAATGCAGCGTCAGCGATTTGAATCCGGCCTCGCGGGCGCGCTCGCCGGCGGCCGCGAAATCGCGTTCGATGCGAGTGCAATTATTATGAAGCGAAATCCGCCAAGCCGGGAAACACCATTATCACAGCTCCCGATGCCATCGTGCGATCATTGCCGCCTATATATCGGTCAATCCCATGGCCGCCCGGCGGGAAGAAGCCGCACAAATAAGATTGATTACTGTTGTAATAAACATAATGACCATCAAGCTGATCAGCTGACTGATTTTCCGTTATTTGACGGGCCACCGGCCTTTTGTTCCTTCGCTTATAATCTCTCGACAACTCGCCTCTGATTATTCTCTGTCAAGCTTTAAGTCGCCTTTTCGACCACGTGAATGTCTGAGCCGGCGTTGTCTGAAAGGACATCAATCGACGCAAGCCCTGCGAGGTGCGCACATTCTTTGAAAAACGCCTCTGAAAAAGAAAACGAGTTCTTTAGATGCAGCCGATCACCATCTAATAATTTAATACTTTTATCTTTAAGATAAAATGTCGAATTCCTTTTTACGATCGCAGTATGTATTACCTGCATAAATTTATCATCACCTTTAATATCTGCCTCATAATCAAATACCTCTGGATCAAAATTATCGTCGATAGGTAACTCTGCTTTCATTCTGTAGAAAACGTTTAGCTGAAAATCTGGATGCGCTTCATAGTAGGACTTCGCGACATCTTTCCTCAGATCTGAGCCAATTGAGATCGCGACCCAGCACCGCTTAGCGCTGTTCGATATTTTCTTCAGCGCCTGGACGACAGCCTCTACGGGGGGGGTTTCACTTATGGAAGCGGCAAGATTCCCAAATGTCCGGCCAAACATGACTACAAATGCTGCCTCATCACCGAAAAAATAGCGTCGCCCAGAGAATATATCGTGGCGTATGAATTCGATTCTCAACCCGAAAGCAGACGGCAATTGCCTGATGTCGCAGAGGAACTCGTTCGACCGATCGACCAGTATGCAACGTGAGGTCTCGCCGCACAAGCTTGTTACAAGGGGAAGCGTCTTGTGTTGGAATGCTCGCACTGTTCCGGGGCCATAGTCCAGAATCGACACCCCACTACGAGATCGCTCGCCCTGATGATACCATTGGACATAATCTCTCACTCTCTGCTGAAGTTTTTGAGCCAACTTAATCTCAGCATCCACCATGTTGGCTGTACCAGTGACGAGCGCATTATTCAGTCTCTGAGTTTCAGCTTTAGCCCATAACAATGCGCCACTCATCGAATTACCGTTCCGGTCAGGTCTAGTGT
>NZ_JABEPH010000514.1:0-3233 GCF_013004495.1 Rhizobium sp. SEMIA 4085 | reverse complement strand
TCAGCGTTTTGGGATCGTGGGGGGGAGGCAGAGATGCGGAAGGCTTCAGCGTGGGTGCTATCGTATTGCTGATCCTGGCGCTGGACTGGGTGGCGATGATTTTCGCGGAGACCATTCTGAGGTGGATCGGAACTTCGCTTCAGGTATTGGCAGTGGTGCTCGGGGTAACCCAGGCAGCTCTTGGTCTGCAGGTCATCCTGCATAGCTTAAGCATGATTGCCTGGTAGAAATTTCGCTCGCGGGTGTGGTTCGTGCAAAGCCCACTGGCTGCTTTCGGGAGTGGGGCGCATCAAGCCGATAACGGCCGCTTCGCGACACACTGATTCTAGAGGGCGCCAAGCGCAACCCTGAGATTTCTTTCAGGGCGCTGTGATGAGCGCAAGCGTATGACGCGCGATCATCAGTTCCTCATCAGCACGACACCGGGATCCATCTGTCCCGGCCGGGTGCTCATCAGCAGGCCGTCGAGCGCAGTGAAGCCCATCGTCGTCTCCACGCTGCGCGCCTCCTTCAGCGCGCACATTGAGGCGCCGCTGCCGAGGTGGGGCCGGCGCTGGTTGCTCGAGAGATTTCGAGGACGTCGTGCGCCAGTGCCAGCACTATGTTCGATCGCGGGCGGAATCGCGGTTCTACGGCTCCACTCTTTTGGGCCGCCCGCGGCCGAGAGCGCCGTCAGCGCGGGCCTGCAAATAGGCGTAAATGTCATCGATATAAGGAGCGAAATTGGGATCATTGGCGAACCCTTTCATGGCCGAGCTCCCGCTCGTGCTCTGGCCATCGCGAACGACACGCCTGAACGTCTCGATATCGAGCGGCCGGTTGACGAGAGAGGATGCAAAAGTCGAGCCGACTCCATCGGGGCCGTGGCAATGATTGCAGCCGGCATGATAGCGCCGGTAACCGTTGTAGGTCCGCGCATCGGCCTTCCCATCGACCACCTTGTAGAACTTGTCGGCGGCCGCGCCGTCCTGCGAAGATCGCCCAGAAGTGACCGCGACGCCACAGGCGACGACAGCGAACAGTAGCAGGCGCGGCAATGGACGCATCTTTCTGTGCCTCGAAGGCGCTTGGCGGCGTGGGCCGCGTTGTCCGATGGCGGCTTCGTGCGTACCAATAGCAGGAAAAATCGAGCTCTGACTATGTCACAGGCCCGCTGCCGGAAAGCCGGGGCCTAGTTCCTGTGCTGTGAAAGTCACTTTCTCGCACGTAAAGTTCACCCGGCTCCCTCCCGGATCAGCCCTTCGGGATTGATCGTCCGTTGGGCGGCTCGCCCGGCATGTCCGGATGGGCCGCCCGGCTCACCGCTCTCGCCGCGAGGCTCCCGGAAGGCCAAAAGAATCAATCCTCGATTATGGCGCTGGTCGACACGTTATCGATCAGGTTTGCGGTGGGCTCCTGCACGAGAAGGACCTCCCCATTGCGCAAGATCTCGAAGTCGGCGGACGGCTGGCCGATGGCTTGAGGCACGGAGATCATTAGCCGCTGCCCCGGTCCGAGTGTGGATACGAAGCGGATCGGCTGTGCTTCTTCGCCGGACGCCATGGTCGCAACCACCCGGTAGCCGTCTTTTTCGACCGTGTAATACACGGCTCCATTGAAACGGTCGAGATGAATACTGTAGCCGTTGCCTGGCGCCAGTTCCGACGCCGCAGCGACGCCTGTCGTGGCGAGTAAGGCCATTGCAAACGCTGTAGAACTTCTGGTCATCACAATCCCTCCTCCGCGAGTGATCGCCTGCCTGGGCATCTTCTGCCCATGGTGGCAAACCCAGCCTATGCGCAGAGCAGCTCGAACACATCGGTACGGCCACCCAATTTCCCGGCGGCTGGCACCCTAAATTTCACGGTGGATCAGTTTGTCACGGCTGGCAGCGAGTCATCGCTTGACAGGAGCCATGGCTCGCCGCGCAGGCGCAGAAGGACCTCCATACGATTAGCGGCATTGAATTTGCCGAGCACGGCGGAAACCTGATGCTCGATCGTGCGCGGGGAGCGCGACAAACGCTGGGCAGCCTCCTTGTTGCTCATGCCCGCTGCGATCAAGGCGAGCACTTGTTGTTCGTGCCACGTCAAACCAAGCGGGTGACGGCGAGCCGCCCCATATGGCCCTCTGCGGCTTTTCGGCAAATGGCCTGCAACTCCCAAGCGCTGCGCCAGCTTTCGCGCCAGCGCCGCAGCGGGACGCGCCTCCAACGATTCCAACGTCGTGACGGCACGACCCAAAGCCGGCCCGGCGTCGGCTCCTCGAACCTGCATCAGGGCAAGCGCCGCTTCATAGGGAAGCCCCAGGCGATCCCACTCCCTTGCCGCCGATAGTGAATTGCCGAGGAGCTCGGCCGAACGCGCTAAAGGAAGCTGCGCCTTCGGCGCGGGCAGCGGTTTGGCCATACCGCATCTCTGCCACCACACTGCCAGTTCGCCGAAGTCCCAGGTACGGAAGTTATCGAGATCCATCTCGGCGAGTGCATTTAATTGCTCATGGCCGGCACTGACGTCTCCGTCAAGCCAGGCCGCTTCGGCCAGCGCAAGGCGGACAGGCACGATCCGTTGGAGTTCACCAGTCGCCAATCCTTCCTGGAGCGCCTGCTGGAGAAGGGTCAAGCTGCCGGGCTCGCCCAGTCGCACGCGCACCATTCCGAGCACAGTGAGCGCCGGCAGGTGCATGACCATCGGTAGGCGTACCAGGCTCATGACGCCCTGCGCAACGGTCTCAGCTTCGCGATAGCGACCCTGCTCCATGCGAAGCTGCGCCTGCCGGCCGAGCAGGTATTGCGTGGCTGAATCGAGATCGTGCCTGCTGGCGAATGCGATGCCCTCAGACAACAAGCGTTCGGCCAGGACAAAGTCCTTGGACACGACTGCGCATTCCGCGAAGTTGGTGTAGGCTCGCGCCGCATGGTCGTGAAATCCGTGCTCGAGCGCCAGCGCCAGGCTTTCCTCCAGCCGCTCGAGGCCGCCAGGACGGCCGGCGAAAAGGAGCGCGGTGCCGACATTGTTCAAAGCGTGGACGCGCGTTTCGATTTGGCCCAGTTGGTCGGCGAGTGAGATCGCCCGCAACCCCCAATCAATCGCTTCGTCGAAGCGATAATGGAGCATGTGAAGTTGAGAGCGCGTGCTGTAGGCCATCGCGAGCTCTGAGCCAGGCGACAGCTGTTCATTTGTGGCACAGCCTGATCTGCGTACTCTTGCGCAGGCTGGACTATAGCCGGGGTCCAGGGCAGCCGTGAATGATAT
>NZ_JABEPH010000513.1:0-3255 GCF_013004495.1 Rhizobium sp. SEMIA 4085 | reverse complement strand
CCCGGGTAATTGCGCAGTCAGCTGAGTAGCCACCGCCGAAGGGAGGCGCGCACCGGCCGATTCCGATCGCCAACACGACGAACATGGCTTAGTGCAACTTATGGATGCCCAACTGTCGAGCACCCCGACAGAGAAAGGGTGCGAACAGGACGATCGCAGGTATCCCTTCGAGCACACTGCCAAGGATGATGAATATGACGATCGAGACGATCATGAATGTGACCGCACCCCCCGGAAGGCTTGAAAGGCTTTGTGCCAGAGCTGTCGAGAAGCCTGATTGCGTCAGGCCCCATGCCATCGCCGTGGCCGCGCCAATAATCAGAAGGATGGAACCGGATAGGCTCGCCGTCTCGACAAGCATCGGCTTGAGCCGGCGCCAGTCGAACTGACGGTAGAACACCAGACCCGCGACAACCGAGTAAGCAATGCCAATAGTCGAAACTTCTGTCGCCGTAGCGACACCTTCGATAACGGCTGAGCGGATAACGAACGGAAGCGCGAGGGCAGGGAGTGCGGTGACAAGCAGCTTACCGATCTGCCGTCGGCTTGCTCTCTTGGCTTGGCTCGAGTCGTCGTTGCGGCAGCGCCAGCGGACCAAGAAGCAGAGCGTTATCGCTAGAATGAGGCCCGGCAGAAGGCCGCCGGTGAACAATGCTGCGATCGATACCCCGGTCGCGGATCCCACCGTAATCAAGACGATGCTAGGCGGGATTGTTTCTGTCTGAGCACCGGTTGCCGAGAGAAGCGCGACAAGATCGCCCTCGTCTGCTCCGCGCGCCTTCATCTCCGGAAACAGGACCGGCGCGATAGCGGCCATGTCGGCAGCCTTCGATCCTGAGATCCCTGACACGAGATACATCGCGGCCACCAGCACATAGTGAAGCCCGCCGCGCACATGGCCAAGAAGGCTGGCGAGGAACGCAACCATCGCCCGCGCCATACCCGTCATCTGGATGAGCTGGCCGAGAAACACAAACAGAGGGATCGCGAGAAGGATCAGATGGCTGACACCCTCATCGATCCTGCCGACAATGATCAGAGGTGGCGTTCTGGTCGTCAGAATGAGGTAGCCGAATGTGGCGATCGCGAATGAAAAGGCGATCGGCACGCCGCCAAAGACACACGCTGCAACGCCGCCGACAAAGAAAATGAGAAGATTGAGGTTCCCAAGACCAACGAGCACGGGCTTCAGCGCCCAAAACAAGCAGAAGACCACTGCTATGGCAGCAACGGCACCGAGTGCGAGACGGAGATTCGAACTCTGCAGAAGCCGCAACACCGCGAAAACAAGCATCAAAGCGAAGCTCGTTGGCAGCGCCGAAGCGCGCCAAGAGTTCTGAATATTCATCGCTGGTGTCCAAACGTAGGACTCCTCGATGGCGTATTCCAGAGATGCGGGCAGGATCAGTACGAGGAAGGCAAGTGCCGCCGCAACCGAAACCAGTTCAACGAAGCGGCGCGTATCGCCCTTCAACGCGGTAACCAGGGCCGTCATGCGCATGTGTTCCTGCCGCTGAAACGCGACGGCCGAACCCAACATGGCAAGCCAGAGGAACAGGATTGAGGCTAGCTCGTCCGACCAAACCAGTGGCACGTGGAACACATACCGAGCGACGACGGCCGAGAACAGCAGAAGAATTTCGCAAAGCACTAGAAGTGCTACCGGTATCTCCAGGCCCTTTACCAAGCCGTGCTCAACCCTGCGTGCCATTGCAGCCAGGTTTGACGTGCTTGTCACTACATTCTCGATGGTTCGGTGAACAGTCATAGTGGCCTCCTCATTCGGCCACGCCTGCTCGTTTGCGTGCGTGTGCAGCGCAGTCGTCTATCCGTCAAAATCGATCCTCCCACTGCCGTTCACGCACTACTTCCTGCGGGAAGCTGACCAGCTTCCGTCCTCCCAAGTGCGTTTCAACGAACTTCGCGCCCAGCTTCTCTTGGCGTAGGTATAAGGTATGAGGTCATACCCATGTTGGCAAGCACTTTTTCTGCCGGCTGGGTGTCTTGAACAGGAACAAGTACGCCCGGGGTCGAGGCATCGATCGGTCACTCGACCGGTCACTGGATCGAGATCACAGACCCGGGCTCGATGGCCCTCAAACAGATCGAGCGGTTCCACTGGCTGGTGTGCACAAATGTCAGGGGATCTTGGAGCCGATTAGGCGTCCCGTTTGACGACGGGGGCAAGCCGCATCCTGTTCATCGCGCCGCCGCGATCGGATTTCTTGAAATCGGCGACCGATCGCCTGTGCCGGCTCGATGTCGCCACCGTTCCGTCCCTAGTCCTTCGGGAGCGGCGAACCTGGCGCGTGCTTGAACCCAGGACGTGCGCCGCCGACCTCAAAACGCCGGACGGCCTTATTGACCTTGCTGTTTTGACAAGTCGTCTCGCGCGCTTACCGCAGGTCAGCGGCCCTCTGAGTTTTCAGCGCCGCTAACTTCTTTCCGTAGATCGCTGCGTCGTCAGGGGCCTGTCCTCCGCCCGATGCTAATCCCTCTGGAGGGAGGGACGTCACACCGGACTTGAAAGTCCTGCTTTGCATCGGCTCCGGCTATGCCGCGGCTAGATAAAGCGTTGGCTCCTCTGAGCGGCTGGTCTTTGCCGGCCCACCGGCAATTTGGAACCTGGACAGCATCTCGAAAAGCGATGCTGTCTCCTTCGCGAGATTGTTCACGGCAGAGGTCGACTCTTCCACCAAAGCTGCGTTCTGCTGTGTCGGTGATTCAATCTTACCGACTGAGAAATTGATTTCCTTGAGCCCGTCCGCTTGAACGCGAGAAACCTGAGCAATGGCGTCGACGTTCTGATTGACGCTCTTAGTAGCGCAGGAGGTCAGAGACCTGGCGCAAAGGTCTGCGGCGGCGGCGAAAGAAATCAAGTCAATCAAAATATCCAACCTGCATATCAATGATGGGGTCCAGCGCGTGCAACAGGCCGGCAACGCTTTGGGCCAAATCGTTGTTCTGGTGCATGAGGCTATGACAAACATTCGGTCTTCTTCGGTCGAAATAGGCAATATCATCGTGTCATCGATGAAATCGCATCAGACGAACCTTTTGGCTTTGAACGCAGGCATTGAGGCGGCTCGGGCGGGGGGACTGGCCGTGGGTTCGCGGTTGCCCGATGACTTAATCCGCGGGCGCATCACACACACGGCTGGCGGATCTGCCACCTTCCGTAATCTCGGGCGGCCTGAATGGCCTCAGGCTGTCGCTCAGGGGCGGCGACGAGCAATCGTCCGCTTAGTCTGAGGA
>NZ_JABEPH010000512.1:0-3257 GCF_013004495.1 Rhizobium sp. SEMIA 4085 | reverse complement strand
CCCGGTGTGTTACTTCTTTTGGGTTTATTTTGTAGCAGAAGGAGGCATACGAGGTGCTCAGGAATCTCGCGGCCTCGTAGATGTGTATAAGATACATGCACGGCCTTGCTTGCTCCATAGGCCTTTTGCAAATACTCCGCCTGGATCGTGTCCTGTGCTGCCGCAATCCGTACGCCGGAGAGGGCTGCCGGCGCACTATCCTGGAACTTTTCAGCGTCGCCGACCAGAACCGAATGAGAACGGTAGTATGGAGCGGAGAACTCCATTTTTTGAGCGCGCTCTTCGGTAAACGCCATGCTTGCGACGATCATGTCGTATTTATTATCAGACAAACCTTGAACGATCTCGGTCCAGGGGATGGCGACAAACGTGCAATCAACCGCCATTTGCTGGCAAAGCGCTTTGGCAATATCGACGTCGAAACCACCAAGCTGACCGGATGCATCTTGAAAATTGAATGGTGGGTATGCGCCTTCCGTCGCGACGCGGAGCTTTTCATTCGCCGTCGCGAGATCAATCGAGCCTGCGAGAAAAAGGACTGCTGCAAGTGCGAACCGGCCGATCATCTGTTCCCCCATCTTCCGTCCTTTGAGCATGATAGAAGGAAATAGATAACAAACGATGATGGCACCCCATCGATTTCAACGAATTTGCGGCCAAATCCGAGGTCCCATTGGCACCCAACGGGCCACTCGGCACCATCTCATTTTAAAAACGTCAACGTCCAGCATCGCAGGACCAAGACGCTGGCGGAAACAGCGGCATCGTTTGCCGCCGGCCAAACCGGCGGCCATTGTCGCGAACGCCAATGCGATCGCCTGAGAGCTGCCAGGGCCATTTCCGGAACAATCGGGCAGATGTAGCGTCATTGCCCCATTTGACGTGCGGCGGATGCACCCCAGAACACCAACTGTCGCACGGCTGCGACAGTTCGGCCGAGCCATGCGACAATCTTCATATTCCAGGAGCATTGCAGAAACACGTTATTTCCGACAGATTGCTCTTGCGTTCCGTGGGAGGAGCCGATGCACGAACACTCCGCACATGCGGGTCATGTCTATACATGCGCGCAGCAGAAATCAGCGGCGGCAAGTTCACCAATTGTGGCTTCCTGGCGGCGTTGCATGACCATGCATCAGCTGGCGCCGGAAGATGTGCGCACACCTTTGCGGCTCACCGATCACGAGTTTCGGCAGGCACGCGAGCAATCGGAACAACTGGTCAAGGATGCTACAGACGAGCTCGACCGGCTTTTTACGACAGTCGGTAAGGCCGGCTGCTGCTTGCTGCTCACGGACCGTAACGGCATTGCGCTCGAACGGCGGGGCAAGGCCGGCGACGACAAGGAGTTTCACGATCTCGGCCTCTGGACAGGATCGATTTGGACGGAGGCAAGCATTGGCACGAACGGCATCGGCACTGCGCTGGCCGACGAACGCGCCGTTGCGATCTTCCGTGACCAGCATTTCTTTTGTTCCAATATCCGGCTCAGCTGTACGACCGCGCCGATCCGCGATCATCTTGGCCAGCTCGCAGCTGCACTCGACATTTCCACCTGCCGCGACGATGTCAACGAGATGACGCTGTCGATCCTGTCGCAGACCGTGCGCGACGCAGCCCTTCGCATCGAGCTCAATATCTTCCGGAGCGCCTTTAGCGGCGCGCGTTTCCTGATGGTCCCCTCAGGCGCGAATTCGGCGGCCGCCTTGCTTGCCGTGGACAAGCACGACCTCGTGCTCGGAGCTACCCGCGCGGCGCGGCTGGCGCTGAAGCTGGACGACCGGCAGATTGCGGCGGGCGTTCCCGCAGCCGATGCGCTCCATGAAAACTGCGCCGCAAACGGCGAGGCTCTTCTGGAAGCAGAGCGTGCGGCGCTTTTGCGCGCCCTCACCCGAACCAGCGGCAACGTCTCGCGGGCTGCGATGGATCTTGGCATGAGCCGGGCCACCCTTCATCGCAAGATGAAGAAGCTCAATCTCCACTGAACGTCTCTTGTTCTTTCCGAAGTGCGATTATCATGTCGCACCGCTGCGACACTGTGCACTGCAACAATACCCCGCCAGTCTGGTTCGTTCGACCAAAGATGCGCAGAATTCCTCCACTGGTTCACTCCTGAACCTGGCTCATCTAGGGAGGATGACATGCTGCATCAGAAGATCGTCGAAGCGCCGTTCAAGTCAAAGTACGGCAACTTCATCGGGGGCGAGTGGCGCGAGCCGATCGAAGGCAAATACTTCGACAACATCACGCCGGTGACAGGCGGCAAGCTTTGCGAAATTGCACGTTCCGACGAAAAGGACGTCAACGCGGCGCTCGATGCGGCCCATGCGGCGAAGGATAAATGGGCCAAGACTTCGCCTGCCGAACGCTCGAATATCTTGATGAAGATCGCCCAGCGCATGGAGGACAAGCTGGAATTGCTCGCCCAGGCCGAGACGTGGGACAACGGCAAACCGATCCGCGAGACGATGGCGGCCGACATTCCGCTTGCCATCGACCACTTCCGTTATTTTGCTGCCTGCATACGTGCACAGGAAGGCTCGATCGGCGAAATCGACCACGACACCGTCGCCTATCACTTCCACGAGCCGCTTGGCGTCGTCGGCCAGATCATTCCTTGGAACTTCCCCATCCTGATGGCGGCCTGGAAGCTTGCTCCGGCCCTTGCGGCGGGCAATTGCGTGGTTCTCAAGCCGGCCGAACAGACACCAGCGTCCATTCTTGTATGGGCCGAACTCGTCGGCGATCTGCTGCCGCCAGGCGTCCTCAATATTGTCAACGGTTTTGGCCTGGAAGCCGGCAAGCCGCTTGCGGCCAGCCCGCGCATCGCCAAGATCGCCTTCACGGGCGAGACCTCGACCGGGCGACTGATCATGCAATATGCCAGCCAGAACCTCATCCCCGTTACCCTCGAACTCGGCGGCAAGTCGCCAAATATCTTCTTCGCCGACGTCATGGCCGAAGACGACGATTTCCTTGACAAGGCGCTGGAAGGTTTTGCGATGTTTGCTCTAAACCAGGGCGAAGTCTGCACCTGCCCCAGCCGCGCCCTGGTTGAGGAATCGATCTATGACCGCTTCATGGAAAGGGCCGTCAAGCGCGTCGAAGCCATCAAGCAGGGCAACCCGCTCGACAGCGCGACGATGATCGGCGCGCAGGCATCGAACGAACAGTTAGAGAAGATCCTCGCCTATCTCGACATCGGCAAGCAGGAAGGCGCCGAAGGCCTGGCGGGGGGCACGCGCAATGATCTCGGC
>NZ_JABEPH010000511.1:0-3296 GCF_013004495.1 Rhizobium sp. SEMIA 4085 | reverse complement strand
GTATGAGGCTATCGAGGTCGTCCGGCAATATGGCCTCCAGCTTCCCAAGGCAGCGCTCGATCACCTGAGCTCCCCGGCCGCAGACGCGCCCCTTCGGGACGATCCGATCTTTGCCGGACACGAACATCACATCATCGCTTCGGCCGGTGTGTCGCTCGAGGCCGCCGCTCAACTGGCCAAGTCCAACGGCATCACCCCCGTGATCCTGTCGGATTCGATCGAGGGCGAATCCCGTGACGCTGCACTGGTGCACGCGGCCATAGCCCGTGAGGTTCTTGGCCGCAACCGACCATTCGAAAAGCCTGCGGTCATCCTCTCGGGCGGAGAGACAACCGTGACACTCCGCGCCAAGGGCGGCAGAGGCGGGCGCAACGGGGAATTTGCGCTTGCCGCCGCACTCGCAATCGACGGATACGACATCCACCTCCTGGCAGCAGACACCGACGGGATCGACGGCTCGCAAGACAACGCCGGCGCATTTGCCGACGGCACCACCGTCAGGCGCCTGCGCGAAGCCGGCCTCGATCCCCGCCGCCTGCTTGATGGCAATGACAGCTATTCGGCCTTCCAGGCTATCGGCGACCTCTTCGAGACTGGCCCGACAGGCACCAACGTCAACGATTTCAGGGCGATCTTGGTTCGCTGATGGCGAAGCCAGGCGCCGGCGTCTACATTGTCGGCACCGCTTGCCTGCTTTCCCGGCGGAAAGCATCCGGGCTGGTCGACATCCATTTGCGGAACGCCCGGAAAAATGCGCTGGGTTCGGAATAGCCGAGTTGTGTGGCGATGTCGCCGATCGTCTTTGGCGTATTGAGCAGCATGTCCACGGCCATATCGCGGCGGATATCGTCCTTTATGCCGGCATAGCTCTGCCCTTCGTCACTCAGGCGATGACGCAGGGTGGAAACCGGCATGCGCATGTCGGCCGCAAGGTCCACGAAGTTCGACCAGGCAGCCGGCGGCAGCCTGCTCAGCCTCCGGCGGACACTGGAAGCGAGCCCGGCATCATAGCGATAGCGCACGAGGATGTTCGCCGGTGCGCCACGCAGGAACTGTTTTAGTGCCTGCTCGGTCCGCGAAACCGAAAGGTCCAGCATGGCGCTGTCGAAACCCAGCCGGCTGACGGGTTGAGAGAACCTGACGGGGGCACCGAAGAAGAGCCGGTAATCAGCTCCCTGTTTCGGCTCATCACAGCGAAAATCGACGAGCCGGAGGGGGATCCGGCGGCCCACCAGCCAGCACGTGATACCATGCAAAATGATCCAGTAGGTGCGATAGGCGAAAGCCGAGCGAGGCCTGCCGGCATCCGCAAGCTCGATCTCAGCCAAGCCGTCGCGAACGACGAGTTTGCCGCGCGGATCCTCGAGGACGACATTGAGGAAGCGCAGTGCCCGGTGTAACGCCTGGCCGAGGCTTCGTGCGTGCAGCACGCAGTGGCAGAGCAGCGTGAAGCTTCCGCTGCGCATGGGCCTTCCGGCCATTCCGAAAAATTCGTCATCGAGCTCGGCCGCAATCGCGAGCCACAGTGCACCGTAGCGCTCGGAAGATATCGGCTGGTCGTCGTCCTGAGGCAGTCCGAGCGCAGCAATGAGCGGGGCTGTCGGTTTTCCCATCCGGCGCAGGCTTTCGAGTGCCTCTTCGACGAATCCCGGTGCGATCATGCGCCTTTCAAGTTCAGTCATCCCCTTCCCCTCCATATGGCAAAATTGTCCAAAAATATGAAGCAGTTCTGTCATCGCTTGCAATAGTGGGACGACATAAAGTCCGTGCTATTCTGGCTGGGCGCTACATGAGAGGAGCATCGTAGGGCTGTGGGAGATGATCCATGCTGATTCGTGGAGGAACCTTTATCGTCACCGGCGGCGGATCCGGTCTCGGCGCAGCAACCGTGCGGATGCTGGTCGAAGACGGGGCGCGCGTCGTCATTGCGGATCTTAATGAAGAGGCAGGCAAGATGGTCGCCGCAGAGCTCGGCACGCAGGTTTCATACCTGTGTGCCGACGTGACGAGCGAGGTAGATGGTGCGCGCCTTGTCGCCGCTGCGCTCGATACCTTCGGTGGCCTGCGTGGGCTCGTCAACTGCGCCGGCGTTGCGCCGGCCGAAAAGGTCATTGGACGCGATGGGCCGCATCGGCTCGAGAGCTTTTCGCAAGCGATCGGCATCAATCTGATCGGCACCTTCAACATGACCCGCCTCGCCGCGTCGGCCATTCAGCAACAGGAGCCGGATAGCGAAGGCGAGCGCGGCGTCATCATCAATACAGCCTCGGTTGCCGCCTTCGACGGCCAGATCGGCCAGGCGGCCTATTCCGCCTCCAAGGGCGGTGTGGCCGCCATGACGCTGCCAATTGCCCGCGAGCTTGCCCGCCACGGTATTCGCGTCGTGTCAATTGCTCCCGGCATCTTCGAAACACCGATGATGGCAGGCATGCCGTCTGAGGTTCGTGAATCACTCGGCAGGAGCGTGCCCTTCCCGCCGCGGCTCGGCCGGCCTGCTGAATTCGCCGCCCTGGTGCGCCATATATGTGAGAACAGCATGCTGAACGGCGAAGTCATTCGTCTCGACGGCGCATTGCGGATGGGCGCGCGTTAGGCGTCAGGGAGGACTAAAATGCAATTGCAGGATCCTGTCGTGATTGTCGGCTCGGCACGCACCCCGATCGGCGGATTTCAGGGCGAGCTCAAGGATGCTACGGCGCCCGCGCTTGGAGCTGCCGCAATACGGGCCGCACTTGAACGCAGCCGCGTCGAGGCGGGGGCCGTTGATGAAGTGGTGTTTGGCTGCGTCCTACCGGCCGGCCAGGGCCAGGCGCCGGCGAGACAGGCGGCCATCGGCGCTGGCCTTGCCTTTTCGACCGGCGCCAGCACCATTAACAAGATGTGCGGCTCCGGCATGAAAGCGACGATGATTGCTCATGACCTCATTGCCGCTGGAAGTGCCTCGGTCACCATCGCCGGCGGGATGGAAAGCATGACGAATGCGCCCTATCTCCTGGATCGGGCACGTAGCGGCTACCGGCTCGGCCACGGGCGCGTTGTCGATCATCTGTTCCTCGACGGGCTTGAGGATGCTTATGACAAGGGACGTTTGATGGGCACTTTCGCGGAAGACTGCGCCGAGGCCTATCAATTCACACGCGCCGAACAGGATAGCTATGCGATCGCCTCGCTGACGCGGGCGCAAAAGGCGATCGAGGCCGGCTATTTCGATGAAGAGATCACACCTCTGGCCATCAAGACAGCCCAACGCACACTGCATGCTGCCCACTAATAACAGCCTCGCAAGGCAAAACCTA
>NZ_JABEPH010000510.1:0-3302 GCF_013004495.1 Rhizobium sp. SEMIA 4085 | reverse complement strand
AAGGACGTGGGGTGCCGACAGCGACTCCGGTGCGATCTATGCTGTCAGCGATATACACGGTTGTGCCGATGAACTGGCAGAAGCACAACGACGCATAGTCGATGACGCTCGGGCCTATCTTGGCCGCAAGCTCCTCGTTTTTCTCGGCGACTACGTGGATCGCGGTCCCGCCAGCAGCAAGGTTCTCGACATGCTTGCAGCAGGGCCGCCTGTCGGCTTTATGCAGGTCGCGCTTTCGGGCAATCACGACGACGAGTTTGCCCGCATGTTCCGCAAGCCTTCCATCATTGGCGATTGGCTTGACTTCGCCGGGACCGAGACGCTTGCTTCTTACGGTATCGACGTTGCGCATGTCATCAAGACGAAGGGGGTTCGCGGTCTTCAAGGTCTCGTCGCGGAACTCGTCCCAGAAGAGCACATCGCCATGATCGAAATGATGCCGGTCTCGCTTCAGATCGGCAAGTTACTCTTCGTGCACGCCGGCATAAAGCCTGGCGTCGATATGTCAAAACAAACGGATATGGACCTCATGTGGATCCGCGAGCCATTCTTAAGCGAAGGCCCGCGTCGGCCGCTCTTCGTGATCCACGGGCATACACCTGTCCTGCAGCCGACCTTCGGACCGCAGCGGGTAGCCATCGACACGGCGGCAACGGCCACTGGCCACCTGACGGTGCTGAAGATCGCCGAGGCAAGCTTTAATTTTATCTGACAGCCCGGCTCTTTGGGTGGTGCTGGCCGCTGCCCTGCCGTGCCGATTTGCGCGGCCGACGTTAGGGGAGGCGCTGTCTGCGCATTGCCGTCAAATTCAATGGCACAGCGCCGCCTTGGTCAATGCATGCAACACATTCCATCGCCTGCGGATCACGACGGATGACCGATACCATTCTTCATCCTTCAGCCGTTTCAGGAAAGCTGCAGGGCGGATCGCCAACAAATTCCGGTGAGGCGCCGGCCGCTTCGGGTGGTGAAGTAAGCCATCGATGTAAAACACAAACAGCTATCAAGGAAGCTGATGAACCAAAAAGAAACTATGTTACACAGCGCAGATAAGGAAGTTTCGCCGGCTTAACTGTTCTATTGACTTCGGCATCTAAGCTGATTACCCATGACTAAATAACCTGAAAGTCCTTTCACAAACTAGGATATTCATGAAGTATCGGCCGGAGATTGACGGATTACGGACGATAGCAGTATTGCCGGTGCTGTTTTTCCACGCCGGCGTCGCTGGATTTTCTGGCGGCTTCGTCGGCGTCGACATTTTTTTCGTTATTTCGGGCTTCCTCATTACAAGAATTCTGAACGACGATCTCAAGAATGATCGATTTTCCATACTGACATTCTACGAGCGGCGTTTTCGTAGAATCATTCCGGCACTGGTTTTCTATATTTTACTGACGGCGATCGCCGCTTACATGCTTTTCCTACCACCATTCTTCGAAGACTTCGCCCGAAGCCTGGTTGCCGTCGGGACATTCACCTCAAATATCTATTTCTGGAAGTTCTCAGGTTATTTCGAAAACAGCGCGCTTTTACGCCCTTTGCTGCATACCTGGTCGCTTGCAGTTGAAGAGCAGTTCTACATCTTCATGCCGATCGCCATGTGGCTGCTCTACAAAGTGAACTTCCGCGTGCGGTTTGCGGCATTCGCACTCGCCTTAAGTCTGTCTCTGGCGCTTAGCATCTATGCGATCGACGTCGCACCGACTGCGAACTTCTTCCTCTTGCCGACACGAAGCTGGGAGCTCTTGATTGGAAGCTTGCTGGCGCTTTGGGGAGGACAAAGCACGCTGTCCTACGGGACAAACAACGTCGTTGCGATTGGTGCCGCGATCTTGATCCTCTTTTCAGTATTTGCCTATACTGAAGCGACGCCATTTCCGGGGCTCGCCGCCGTTTTGCCATGCGCGGGCGCAGCTCTCATCATTTATACAGGCGGCCCGACCCGTTCGGTGGTCGGCAAAATTCTTGCGAGCGCGCCCTTCGTGTTCATCGGCAAGATTTCCTATTCGCTCTATCTGGCGCACTGGCCAATTACCGTCTTCGTCCGATACGTGCCCCTGGAGGAGCCCAACGGGCTCCACGCCATGGGCATTATCGCCGCCAGTCTTCTGCTTGCCATTTGCTCCTGGCGCTTTGTCGAAACGCCGTTCCGTCTGCAGACCGTAAGTTGGCCTCGGCGCGCCCTCATCGGCTCGGCGCTTGCCAGCATGTCGATCGTCTCGCTGTTTGGTTACGCGGGCATCACCGCTCATGGCTTCCCCCAGCGTTTTCCCGGCTATGAAGCCAAGGTCGAAGCGCGCAAGCTTGACGTTTCTGCGGTTGTAGCGAGCGCGGATACGACAGTGCAGGCCGGCCAGACGTGGCGGAATGGCATCTGCTTTTTCGAAGACGACGACGGCTTTAAAAAATGGCGCCCTGAAGATTGCGCTTTGACCACAAACATGGGTGATGTTGCGCTTCTGTGGGGGGATTCTTATGCCGCCCACTACGCCCCCGGGATCATCGCGAATGCTGCGTCCATTCATGGCCGCGTCTATGAGTATACATTTGCCGGATGCCCTCCGGTCCTTGCTTACTACTCCTACGCAAGACCGAACTGCCAGGCGTTCAATCAGAAGGCACTAGAGATCATCCGCTCGCTTGGCGTTAAGACGGTCGTGCTCTCGGGCCGATGGGTTGATTTGCAACGCCGGGGCCTGGATATGCTCGAAGGCACTGTCAGACAGCTGCAGGCGGAGGGTGTCCGGGTTATAGTGATCGGGCAATCGCCAATGTTTGTAACCAATGTCGACGTCATTGCGTTTAAGAAGGCAGCCGCCGGCCAACAAGCGGCCTCTTGGTCAACCGTGATCGATCACGATTTTAACCAGCGGCTGCGTACTGCTGCGGGAGGCGCCGATTTCGTTGATCCGATTGCGATGGACTGCGCAGCCGGCGAGTGCCCTTACATTGTCGATGGCAGGATGCTCTACTTCGATTCCGGTCACCTGTCGAATTTTGGCAGCGCTAGCGTTGTTGAACGCTATTTCCCGCTCGTAACCCGCGTCAATTGAAGTCTGTGCCAGATGCGCGGCCGCGGTCTTCTCGGCCAAGCCTTGCGCCATTTCGTCAGGTGTTTGATGTTGCCAGGGGCGCGACGCCTGGACTGAAATCGCCAATTGGCCACCCTGCCCAACGATTTTTCGATTTAAACGTAAGCAATCAGCGACAGGCCGAGCGCGGCCGCGACTTCGATCGGAGGGAAGGCCCTCGGTTGACTGTCCGCCCCATTCCAGGCGCCGGCCCTTCCAGGGTGAGTG
>NZ_JABEPH010000509.1:0-3303 GCF_013004495.1 Rhizobium sp. SEMIA 4085 | reverse complement strand
TACGGCGGTGATGGACAGGGCGGGCCGGGGCGGTGCGGAAGGCCGCCCAGACGTTCTCCAGTCCGGCGGCTGCCGCGCCGTTTGCCGATGAGCGATCCGTCACTTTGCCGGACCGTAGGGCTGCAGCGGGTAGACTTTCCGCCGGCTGCTCTGCTTGCGCCATGCCAGATATCCGAGGCCGGCGATCGCGGCAAACAGGGCGCCGGCAAGACAGCCGACGATGAGCTTGGCCCTGGCCACGCTCGCGGGCAGCATCCAGATCCCCAGGAAAGATGTGAGTTGCGCCCCGGCAACCGGCTCGCTCGCCCGCGCGCTCGCCACGGGCACGACCGAGACTTTTTCGTAGGTGAGGCCGGATATGCTGTTGGCGACCAGCGTCTTGATCCGCGGTATCAGCGGATTGACGTCGAGATCTTTTTCGTGGCGGATGAAGACAGAGGCGGAGGCCGGTACGGCGTTGCGCTGCAGCGGGTCGTTGTCCGGGAGCACGACGTGGACGCGCGCCGAGAGGACGCCGTCAATCTCGGAAACAGTCCGGGAAAGCTCCTCGCTCAACGCGTAGATCATCTGTGCGCGTTCCTGCACGGGCGAGGCGACAAGGCCTTCCTGCTTGAACACGGTGCCGAGTGTCGCGAATTTCGCCTTGGGCAGCCCGGTCATGTTGAGCGCGGTCACGGCTTGCGAGAACTGATCCTCGTCGACCGTCACCGTCAGCTTGCCGTCCTTCTGCACGACCCGGCTCGCCGCTATGCCTTTCGAGAGCAGGGTTGCGACCATCTCGTTCGCCTCGCGTTCGTCAAGATTGGTGTAGAGATCGACGCTGCAAGCCTGCAGCGTCAAGACCATAAGCGCGAGCAGCAGACCGCGCGCAATCGATGAGGAGCGCCAGGAGATTTTCATTGACCTTTGACGAGGGTCATCGTTGCGCTTGTGAATTGCGTCGGGCCGCGCACGACCATCTGCGTTTCGATCGCATGATCGAAGATCCTCCCCAGCTCCTCGACCAGCCGTCCTGCTTCGCTGTCCGGTGTTCGCGTCACGCCCGATTGAGCGCCGGCCGCATCCGGCGCAAACGACTGCAATCCCGCAGATTGGTCCATCGGGGCGAAGAGCTCGGTGTTGCTTGCGAATTTGCCGGCGCGCTCCACGAAACCTTTCAGGTTGTCGACGATCGTCCGGCCAAGATCGGCCGGGCTTGCGCCGTGCGGCAGGGTTTGGGCGTTCTGCGCCGAATACTCGAACAGGCCATGCGAGGTGGCAGAGGCCGGATCCTGCGGCGCAGGGGACATTGCAAGCGTTGCATTCTCAACTGGCGGGACAACCGTCATGGTTGTGTCTCCTGCTGGCAAAAAGGGGGACTATTCCTCGTCGGACAAGGCTTCGTTCAGCACTTCCTGGGCGATCTTCATCATTTCCTGTCCGATCAACTGGCTACCGCCGCTTGCAACGGCTTGCTGCAAGGCCTCCTCGAATTGTGCCTGCGAGGGGTCCTCATTTTGCGTCTGGGTGGGTGTGTGCGCTGTCACGGCTACCGATCCGGTCATTTGTGCTCTCCTGCTGAGGTGTCGCCTGTGCTTGAATTTGCGGCCGTCTGGCGGCCTTTGCCGGCCAGATCGTCCGCAACCTCGTTGTGCTGGCCGCCGCGGAAGATCCGCACCCGGGGATCGTCCATCTGGGTCATGGGGGGCGGTTGAACGGATGAAACGACCTGCTTCACCATGGCGATGAAGGCAGGCGGACCTGAGACACGAATGGCCGGGGCGTTGGCGGTCGCGAGAACCGAGAAGCGCTCGTCCATGAGGTCCAACCGCTTGATCTCGTTTATGACCGACTGGCCGTTTGCCCTGCCGATATTGATGATCTGTGTCGCGAACTCGTCACTGGTATTGACGTGCAGAACCGAGCCGTCGAAATACCAGATCAGCCCGTTGGCCTGCGTCACCTTGTCGAGGAATCCGCCCGCCGTTTCGGCACGAATCTCGCCGCGTACTTGGCCACGGATTCGATCCGACAGGATGACCGGAATCGAAAGGTTGCGCCCGAACTCCTTCAGTGCGTCACGAACTTCCTGGCTGATCAAAACGTAGCTGTATTTGCTGCTGTACCAGCGCGGCATAGCTGCAAGGGCGGGATATGTGGGTGCCAGTATAGCCGTAGCTAACATAAAGAGCTTCCCCGCAACCATGACGTTCTTCATTTAAAACGTTCCGATTGTTCGCGTCGAGCAGCCAAAAAGCTATTACAGCAGCCGGGAATGCGCAACTCGCAGTTGGACAAAAATGATACCAATGTTATTTGCTAAACAAGCGAGAGCTGAAACACACTGAAAAATAACTGTGTTTCTTCAATGAGTAACAGTTTAATGACACTGAAACGTCGGTTTCAATCGTTTTAAATCACGACACATTACGCATTGTAAGATTATGTGATGCGCTTGGAAATTGTCAATTCCGAGCTTCAACTTTAACCATTGCTGCGCCCCTATGGAGGGGTGGTCGACTCGATGAGAACTGTACACCGGCGCTGGAGCCTTGCTCCCGGCCGGAATGAATTATCAAGGAGAAGACAATGGCAGTTTCCGGTGTAAGCGGTACGCAGACCTCGGACAATTCAATCAAGACGATGACGGAAGCCTTCGACAAGGCGATCGAGAAGTCTGCCGAGATTACCAAAATCACGACCGAAAAAAAGGTCGCCCTCGACGCCGCGAAGCAGCGTCCGAACGGCTAAGCACTAGCCGAGGGGCGACTTGCGTCGCCCCTCTCATCTCCATTGCAACGACTTGGCTGGACCGGGGCCGCGCTTTCAAGGTGGCGTCGGCATCTTTGGTATACGGCGAGCGAGGTGAGAGTTCATGGCATCCCATCTGGTCTTGAGGAATGCTGCTGCCGATTTGACACTCGACGTCCTCAACGGCGTGCACAGCGGCGTCTCCTTGCCTTTGGAAACCGGCTCCTACGTGATCGGTTCGGCCCCGGACTGCGATCTCATGCTCAGTGATCGCGACGTAAGCGCGCATCATATGCGTCTGCAGTTTGCAGGTTCCGAGGTGATGATCGAGGCAACCGGCGCGGACGTGATGGTGCAGGATACAAGCGTGCCCGTTGGCCACGGCCTTCACGTCAAAACCCCTGTGACTATTTCGCTTGGCACTGCGCGCCTCCGTCTTTGCCGGCCGCAACAGGCAGCGCCGGACAGGAAAGCGGAAAAGTCGAAGCGCACAACCTGGATGATCGGCTGCGTGGCGGCTTTCTCGCTTCTCACGATTGCGGCTGTCCAGGCAGGGATTGCAGACGTCGGCGA
>NZ_JABEPH010000508.1:0-3304 GCF_013004495.1 Rhizobium sp. SEMIA 4085 | reverse complement strand
GCGAGTGCCGCGCGACTGGACCGACCGTGGCCTCATCGGCAATGCCCTGCAGGAATTCGAAGAACTGCGTGGAATGGCCGATTGTGTAGGGGATCGGCGAAGCTTTGATGAGTTTTTCCTGGACAAGTTTGGCCCTCATATAGCCGCTTTCCGGCAGCCTTTCCGTTCCTACAATGGATAGGGCAATATGATGCTTCACTCCGGCCTTTGCTTCGGCCGCCAGCAGATTATGGCCAGCCGTTTCGAAGAATTCCAAAACCGCTTTGTCTTCGAAAGAAGGCGAGTTGGCGAGATCAAGCACGACGTCGCAACCTGTCAGCGCTTCAGCAAGACCTTCGCCGGTGATCGTATTTACCCCGGAGTTTGGTGAGGCAGCCAGAACATCGTGTCCCTTGGCCCGCAACCGCGCAACAGTCTTTGAACCTATAAGGCCGGTCCCGCCGATCACAACAATTTTCATAACGGATGTCCCTCAAAAAATGAAAGTTTCGGACCATTTCGAACGCTTCGAACAATGCCGGGAGAGACAAATCCATTCTATCGTGCAAGGAGCGTAAAGTTCTAATCGCCGGGTTTAGTCGACCCATCCTCAAGTCTAGTCTAGGAACGGGTGATACGAGTGTTGCCATCGCGCGCGAGGAAGCGTTTAACCCTTTCCCGGTTCCCATTTCCTATAGAGCGGCGACTCTCACCATGCGTCGAGCATGTAAACCCGCATTTCGGTTTCGCCATGTGAGCGAGGATCGCTCGCATGCATGTAGATACAAAAGGCGCAGCCATTGATCTGCGAGGCACGTAATTTGACGAGCTCGCCAAGACTGGGCTCCAGTCACCTCCCGAAATGGCCAGGCTATTGTGCAAACGGCGGGAAATTCGCCCCCTGCAAGATCTCCAAGCGCTTTTGGAAGAGAGCTAGAACCGTTATCGAAATATGATCGCTCCTATACCAATTCCAGTCTGGCAGGTGCGGCCAGCATGCGCGGTACCGGGTCGGTGGAAGGCCGACGAGCGAATCAAGCTGGGTCATAAATGAACGTTGCATCTCGCCTGATCTATTCAGTCGCTGACCTCCAGCGCGTGTTGCCGCGATCGTGGCGATAGAACCTATACCGAGGTATGGCTCGTACTACCTCTTGACCCCATAGATCGCAAACACGGCTCGACATAGCGTCGTAGATGCCGCGTCTAAGGCGGTGGTGAGAAGGAGAGCTAACATGGATTTCGAGCTTACCCCACACTCTGTTCGAATGGGTACCGACGACTTGGTTCCGTCACGCTACGCGCTGCGGATCGGCGAGATTGATGTACTAGTGGTCAGCGATGGTGTGCTAACGCGCCCGGGCGCGATGTTGGGCCACAACGCCGAGCCGGCTGTGCGGGCGGCCTGGCTGGATTACAATTTCCTGCCCACTGACACGCTCGATTGGGGGCTGAACGTGGTCGTGGTACGTAGCGGCGACCGGACCATACTTATCGATGCTGGGCTGGGGGACGACCCGAACTTAAACTTGCCGCGAGCCGGACAGTTGGCGCATAGATTGGAGGCCGCCGGCATCCATCTTGCGTCCGTCACCGACGTGGTGCTTACCCATATGCACATGGACCATATTGGCATGCTGCTCGTCGACGGCGTGAAGGACCAACTGCGTCCGGATCTGCGAATCCACGTGGCGGCCGCCGAGGTGGAGTTTTGGACGCACCCCGATTTCTCCCACGTCTCCATGCCGCAGGGGTTCCCGGACGCGCTGCGGGCGGCGGCCAAGCGGTTCGCGGAAGAGTACCGCAGCAATCTGCAGACGTTTGAGGAGGAGCACAAGGTTGCACCAGGGGTGGTCGTCACCCGTACCGGCGGCCACACCCCGGGCCACAGCGTGGGGCGCCTCGCGTCCGACGGCGACCGGCTGATGTTCGCCGGCGACGCCGTGTTCGCGGTCGGGTTCGAGCACCCCGACTGGTTCAACGGCTTCGAACATGACCCCGAGGAGGCGGCGCGCGTTCGGGTCCGTCTCTTGCGGGAGCTGGCGGCGAGCGGCGAACTGCTGGTGGCCACTCACCTGCCGTTCCCATCCGTCGGACATGTGGCGGTCGACGGCGACGCCTTTCGTTGGGTACCGCTATTCTGGGACTACTGACCTATTAGCTGGGTTAGGGCCGCACTAGGGCGCGTATTCACAACGTTGATGACCCCTCGCCCTAGTGCCAAAAAGATATCAATAACCCCAGCGATTGTGCCTAACACCTGCATTCGATGGTCTGGATATGTGGCATGGCCGCGAACCGCGAAGATCTTTTACTGTTTCCATGAAACGATGAAACGATCTAGACGACCGCATGCGTTTGTACAACTGGTCGATCGCTGCCTCGTACGACACCGCCCGTAACCGGCTTAGGCTTCGGCTTCCCTACAGTGAGCAGGTCGATCATCTTCGCGCCGCACCGGTTGTGCTCCGGCAGCATGCATCTGTGGGGGTTTCTGCTCGGGATCGATCCGGCATTCAAGCGGCGTGTCATGGGCGGTACATAGGGTGACGCCACCCATTTTGCTCTTCGGCCGCAAACCGCTGCTCTACCATTGCGTGGTTCGGATAGTGCTGCTTTGCTCACCGCAGCAAGTGGCCCTTCGCGGCATTTCGCAGCGACGCAACAGTACCCTAGTTCGCGCCGAACTCGCGTATCGACGCGGGCAGCGTTTCCCATGCCCGGATCAGCTCGCCGACGGAAGCGACCTCCATCTTGCGCATGACATTGCCGCGATGCAGCTTTACGGTCACTTCACTGATGCCGAGGTCGAAGGCGATCTGTTTGTTGAGGCGTCCGCGCGCCACTTCATACAGAACTTCGCGCTCGCGTGGCGTCAGCGAATGAAGGCGTTCGACGTTGCGCTTGACGATCACGGATTCCTCCCGCCGCGCAGCATCCATCGCAATGCCCCTAATCACAGCGTCAAGTAGCGTTTGGTCCCGTACGGGCTTCGTGAGAAAGTCCACGGCGCCGGCCTTCATCGCCTGGACGGTCATCGGAATGTCGCCATGCCCGGTCAGGAAGATGATTGGCGTGGGGCTGCCATTTTGGGCCAGATGATGCTGCAGGTCCAGACCGCTCACTCGTGGCATGCGAACATCGAGGATCAAGCAGCCGGGGCTGTCCAAGACGTTGGTGTCCAGCATTTCCCCGGTCGAGGCAAAGCAAACAGGCTTGAATCCGGCCGACAGGATCAACTCCGACAGCGCCTCCCGCATGGACGCATCGTCATCGACAATGATGACGAGCGGCTGCTCTGCTTCGCTTTTGCTCTGCTGTGACA
>NZ_JABEPH010000507.1:0-3305 GCF_013004495.1 Rhizobium sp. SEMIA 4085 | reverse complement strand
TCTCGATCATGACCGGCATTGCGGTCAACAAGGATGTTGCCATGACCGGCGAGATCACCCTTCGCGGCCGCGTTCTGCCGATCGGCGGCCTGAAGGAAAAGCTGCTCGCAGCGCTTCGCGGCGGCATCAAGAAGGTGCTGATCCCGGAAGAAAATGCCAAGGATCTGGCGGAGATTCCGGACAACGTGAAGAACAACATGGAAATCATCCCGGTATCCCGCATGGGCGAGGTGATCAAGCATGCGCTGGTTCGCAGGCCTGAACCGATCGAATGGGATGGAACGGTTGAAACGCCGGTCATCGCGACGGTCGAGGGCCTCGATGAGACAGGTGCAGCCATCGCTCACTGAGCGCTGCCTGCCACATTTATGTCAAAATGCTGCAAAACTCGGAAAAGGCTGGCTTAAAACGCCAGCCTTTTTTGTGAAAACGTCACAGAGCCGCTTGCTTTTCCTTGATTTGCAGGGCTTTTGGGTTGCGGCGGGCCTGATGAAACTTATTCTGTGCCTGGCTTACAGATTTGAGTCGTTTCGAACCATTGAAAGGGGTGGAAACATGAACAAGAATGAACTCGTGTCCGCAGTTGCCGAAAAGGCTGGCCTCACCAAGGCTGACGCTGCCTCTGCTGTCGACGCTGTTTTCGACGTTGTCCAGGCTGAACTGAAGAAGAAGGGCGACATCCGTCTCGCCGGCTTCGGCAGCTTCACCGTTTCTCATCGCGCTGCCACCAAGGGCCGCAATCCGTCCACCGGCGCCGAAGTCAATATTCCGGCTCGCAACGTGCCGAAGTTCACGCCCGGCAAGGGCCTGAAGGATGCCGTTAACGGCTAATGAGATTTCTGGCCGCCGGATAACGAGACTGGCAGCCCAGGTTTGGAGGGGTCCGGCGAAAGCCGGACCCTTTCCACTTTCCGCAGGTCTTGCGGGCTTTTCAAGTTTCATCTACGGCTTTTCAGTTCTCAGGGCGGGTGAAAGTCCCCACCGGCGGTAAGGGCCTCGGCCCGAGCCCGCGAGCGCCTTTAGCGCGCCCATGGGGGGGAGGGGTCAGCAGATCAGGTGCGATGCCGGAGCCGACGGTCATAGTCCGGATGAAAGAGAATGATCGCATGCACGAAGGGACAGGGAACTGTCCGGCGGTGCTGTTGCGCTCATGCGTCCTGATGTGTGTTGGTCCTTTTTATCTTGGATGAATGACCTGAATCAGACTTCCCTCATTATTTCAACGTCGCATGCCATGGCAGGTGCCGCCTGGATGGTGCTGGCCGGCGTGGTCTTCTCGATCCTCAACGTCGTCACGCAATGGGCGGCGATGAAGCTTGCCTTCCCGTCAGCCTCCATTGCCTTCTGGCAATATGCCTTCGCGCTCGTCTTCTCCCTGCCGTTCCTCTACCGGGCCGGCTTTTCGGCGATGCGCACCAATTATCCTGGCGCCATGTCGTGCGCGTCGCCTGTGCGGCGCTTGGCGTCGAAGCCTGGGTCACGGGGCTCGCCTCCGTGCCAATCTGGCAGGCGACCGCGCTGGTGATGACATCGCCTTTTTTATCATTCTCGGTACGAGACCCTTGCTCAGGAAACGGGTTGGTCCGGCCCGTCGGACGGCAACGGTCGCCGGCTTTGCCGGTGCGATGATCATCTTGCGGCCCTGGTCGGTCAGTTTCACTTGGGCGGCCCTGCTTCCGATCCTCTCGGCGCTGCTCCGGGCGCTTCCTCGCTGATCACCAAGAATCTGACGGGAATCGAGCGGCCCGAAACCATCACGGTCTGGCTGCTGGTGCTTCTGACGCCCATCAATGGCGGGCTTGCGCTGGCGGCCGGCTTCGAGGTTCCGGCGGGCGTCAAGCTGGGGCTTTTCGTACTCGCCGGCCTGCTGACTGTGCTCGCGCAGTATTTTCTCACACTTGCCTATACAGCGGCCGATGCTGCCTATGGGCAGCCCTTCGACGATCTCAAACTGCCGCTCAACGTCTTTGCCGGTTGGCCCGTCTTCGGCTATGCGCCTACCGGTTACCTCTGGCTCGGAGCGGCATTGATCTTTTGCGCCTCCCTCTTCATCATGCGCAACGAACTGCGCCGCGAGCAGACGGCTGCATCGAACATGGCGGTGCAAAACGCGCCGCCTGTCATGTGTCTGTCATCAGCGTCCCTCAAAAATCCCCCGTTTCGGATATTCGACACATGGGGGATTTCATGACCATTTCATCGCGCCAGGCTACCCTGGCTGCCGTGCTTCTCGCGTCCGTTGCGTCCCCGGCCGCTGCGGAGCCTGTTTTCAATCGTATTGCGTCCTTCCCGGTTGCCGCAAACCTGCCCGCCGGCAAGGACAAGCTTTCCACGACCTCCGCCGAAATCATCACCGCCACCGATGACGGCAGGACGCTGATTTACAGCGACAGCCCGCTCGGCGCGATCGGCTTCGTCGACATCATCGATGCCAAGGCCCCCAAGGCCGGCGGCGTGCTGATGATGGACGGCGAGCCGACATCCGTTACGTCGGCAGCGGGCAAGGCGCTCGTTGCCGTCAACACCGGCGAGAGTAAGCAGAAGCCTTCCGGCCATCTGGCAATCGTCGACGTCGCCACCAAAAAGATCGAGAACATCTGCGATCTCGGCGGTCAGCCGGATTCGATCGCGCTCAACAAGGAAAAGACGCTCGGCACCATCGCCATCGAAAACGAGCGCGACGAAGACGTCAACGATGGCAAGATCCCGCAGATGCCGGCAGGCGCTCTCGCGATCTTTCAGGTCAAGGACGGAACGGTCGATTGCGGCACGATCAAGCACGTTGCGCTGACCGGCCTCTCGGCCGTCGCGCCGGAGGACCCGGAGCCGGAATTCGTCGCCTTCAACGGCCAAGATGAGATCGCACTGACATTGCAGGAAAACAACGAGATCGTCATCATCGACGCCAAAACCGCGCAGGTGAAGACGCATTTCTCCGCGGGCAGCACGGACCTTTCCGATATCGACACGAAGAAGGACGGGGCGCTAAGGTTTGCTGGCGAACTGAAGGGTGTTCTGCGCGAACCGGACGCTGTGAAATGGCTGGACGACAACCGTCTCGTGGTCGCCAACGAAGGCGATTATGAAGGCGGCTCGCGCGGGTTCACGATCTTCGACAAGACCGGCAAGGTTCTCTACGAAGCCGGCAGCTCCTTCGAGCGCGCCGTGGCGGTTCTCTGGCAGTATCCGGAAGGCCGCTCCTCCTCTGATGGGGTCTACACGGAGTGGCTGGGAGCAGCCACCGTTGGGGGCATGACGTGTTTCTTCGTGCTTGGAGCAGCAGGATATGTTTTCGGAGGAGTCAT
>NZ_JABEPH010000506.1:0-3334 GCF_013004495.1 Rhizobium sp. SEMIA 4085 | reverse complement strand
TTCGTGGCGAAAGCATCCGCAGCGCCCATGATGTCGGCTGGATCCGCAATCTGACGGTCGACAAGCTGATGCGCTCGGACGTGAAAACGGCGAAGGTCAGCATCACGATTGATGATTTCAAGAAGGCCTTCCCGATCGGATCGAGACAGCGCGTCATCCTCGTCGATGACTCCGACAAATATGCCGGCATCGTGCTCGTTCCCGAAATCTACGCGAGCCCGGTCGACACCGACGACGAGGGCAAGGATCTGAAGGATTTCATCCGATACCGGAACGACTTCCTGCAGCCGCAGATGAACGCAAAGCAGGCGGCGGCGATCTTCGACAAGACGGAGAGCGAAGCACTCGCCGTGCTCAACAATCTGATCGAACGCCGCGTCGTCGGCCAGCTCAGCGAAAGCTATACGCTTCGCCGCTACAGTGAAGAGCTCGACCGCAGGCGCCGCGAAGTCTCCGGCGAAATCTAGCCGAGAAGACCGGCCAGCCAGCCTTTGTCGAGATGGGTTTCGAGTTCGTCCGCGACCTCGTCGAGCGCCTGGTCGACGCTTTGGCGGTAGCTCCGCCGTTCGCCGGATAGGCCGAAGCTCTCGAGAAGCTTGCCGCGATAGGCATCGCTGCAGAAAAGGCCATGCAGATAGGTGCCCATGATCTGGCCGCCAGCAGATACCGCGCCATCGGCCACCCCGTCGATCACCGCTGATGGCCTGGCGCAGTCCGGCCCGGTCGTGACGCCCAGATGGATCTGGTAGCCGGCAAGCGGAACGCCGTGTTCGGCCGAGACCGCCAGGCTGTTCCGCACGGTCTTTTCCGGTGCCATTTCGGTCTCGACATCAAGGAATCCGAGACCCGGTGTCGCAGTGCTCACCCCTTCGATACCGAGCGGATCGCGAACCGTGCGCCCGAGCATCTGATACCCGCCGCAGATGCCTATGACGCGCCCGCCACGCCGGATGTGCGTCTCCAGATCGCGATCCCAGCCGGCAGCGCGCAGATCACAGAGGTCGGCAATCGTCGATTTCGACCCGGGCAGGACCACCAGCGCTGCATCGCCCGGCAACCGGTCTCCCTGCTTCACGAAGACGAGCTCGACATCGGGCTCGGCACGCAGAGGATCGAGATCGTCGAAATTGGCGATGCGCGGCAGAACCGGTACGGCGATCTTCAACGCGCCGGAGGCGCCCCTGGCGAGGCGCTCCAGTACGACGGAGTCCTCCGCCGGCAAGCGGGCGGCGGCCTTCAGCCAGGGCACCACGCCGAAACACGGCCATCCAGTGAAGCGATTGATGGCTGCGTTGCCGTCATCGAAGAGCGAAACATCGCCGCGGAACTTGTTGATGATATAACCGGAAATAGTCGCCCGGTCGTCATCCGAAAGGATAGCGTGCGTGCCGGCAAGAGAGGCGATCACGCCGCCACGATCGATATCGCCCACGAGCACGACGGGCACCTTGGCGCGGGTGGCAAAGCCCATATTGGCGATATCGCCGGGACGCAGGTTGATTTCGGCCGGCGATCCCGCACCCTCAACGATGACGAGATCGGCGCCTTCCGAGACGATCGCAAAACTCTGCAGGACATGTTCAAGAAGCAGCGGCTTTAACCTCTGGTAGTCACGGGCCTTCGCCTGCCCGAAGACCTTGCCCTGCACGATGATCTGACTGCCGTTTTCGGATTGCGGCTTGAGGAGAACCGGGTTCATGTGTATCGACGAGGACGTGCGCGCCGCAAGCGACTGCAGCCACTGCGCCCGGCCGATCTCCCCGCCGTCATCGGCGACAGCCGCGTTGTTCGACATGTTCTGAGGCTTGAAAGGCTTCACCTTGAGGCCGCGATTGGCCGCAAGCCGGCAAAGCCCGGCAACGAGCACCGTCTTGCCGACATCCGAGCCGGTTCCCTGCAACATGATCGACTTGGTCATGCGATGAGGCCTACAACGCGGCACGATCCGCGGTCAATCGTCTGTCCGAAATGCGAAAACCGCGCGGGCTGGCGGGCGCGCGCGGTTTGCCGAAAACTCTGGCGTATTCGCCAATACACGGCGAAACTCGTGTATCCTCCGGGACGCACTACCTGATCCGGAGAAAGCGGCGGTTGTCCCCCGCCGTGGTTCAACTGATAGCGTGACATTCTTACCGGAGTGTTATTGTGGAACTCAGCAATGGTGAATTTCGACTTTTTTTGACATTTTGCCGGTTCTCGATCCGCATGCAGTTCATTGAGGGCATTTCACCTCAAGCTCGACGCAGACTTTCGCTCGTGGATCAGCGGGAATATTAGATCATTCAAATCAGTGATTTAGCTCAAAAATATTCCACCACAGGCGGATTTCAATTGCCGTGTCAAAGGCGTAGGCTGCGAAACTATCGGAATGTTCCAGGCTGGCGGTCGCGATGCAAAAAACGCATGGCACTTGAAATTGCGACGGCCAAACTGCTGCATTGCATTCATTGAACGAATGCATTGGGCGGTTAGCATCACATCCAAAAGCTGCATGTCAGCATCAAAAATTGGGGAACGAGCGAATGAAGATCATCCCGGCTTCGCTGTTTATTGCTGTATGTCTCGTTGCCGGCGGCCGCGCCGCGCAAGCTGATTGCGGTAATGTTTCGATCGCGGAGATGAGTTGGGCCTCGGCGGCGATTGCCGCCAATTTCGACAGCTTCATTCTTAAAAACGGCTATGGATGCAATGTCAGCACCGTGGCCGGCGATACCGTACCCACGTTTGCTTCAATGGATCAGAAGGGCGAGCCCGATATCGCTCCGGAACTCTGGACCGCGTCCGTCAGGAACCAACTCGAGGCGGCAGTAAGGAGCGGGCGCCTGATCCAGGCCTCCGAGATTTTGTCGGATGGCGCAATCGAAGGCTGGTGGATCCCGAAATTCATCGCCGATGCAAATCCCGACATCCGCTCCGTGCAGGATGCCATGAAACGGCCAGACCTCTTCCCCGCGCCGAAAAATGCCTCCAAGGGCGCCGTCCACAATTGCCCGCCGGGCTGGAGCTGCCGGATTTCGACAGCCAATCTCTTCAGAGCCTTGAACGGCGAGAAGGTCGGTTTCGAGCTGATCGACAGCGAAAGCCCGCAAAGCCTGGATGATTCGATCGGCGCAGCCTTCGACGCCAAAGTCGGCTGGCTCGGCTATTACTGGGCACCAACGGCGATCCTCGGCAAATACGACATGACACGTCTCAGTATGGGTGTCAGCCACGATAAGGCGGAATGGCTGGCCTGCACATCGGTCGAAGGCTGCGCGCGTCCGCAGCTGAACGCCTATCCCGTCTCCCAGGCCTTTACCGTCGTCACCAAGGCCTTTGCCGACCGTGCCGGTCC
>NZ_JABEPH010000505.1:0-3338 GCF_013004495.1 Rhizobium sp. SEMIA 4085 | reverse complement strand
GCCATTCGCTGAACCGCTGCCAGCTTAACCTCGCGACTGAACCGCCGCCCAGGATCGTCCGTCCTCATTAGTCCTCCTAACGGAGAACTGTTACCATGCTTTTGTCTCAAAATCGGGGAGCACTACACTATGTCTCAGGAATAAACCGTAACCTACGTGTCCAGAATGGACCCCGAACAGTCTTGGCTGGGGCGCCAGGATTCGAACCTGGGAATGCCGGTACCAAAAACCGGTGCCTTACCGCTTGGCGACGCCCCACCACAGCTTGAGAGCGGAAACCCGCTTTGCCGGAAGCGAGGCCTGATTAGCAAAGGTCCGGCTGCCTCACAATCACTAACTTGCGCTTCCGGCAAATTTCTGTGCGCTTCTTCCTGCGCCGTGCTACGTCTTGGTTCGCCGATCAAAGTCTCAGGAGAGATGATGAGCCAGTACCGTGCCCGCCCGCCTGCCCTTGCGACGCTTCTTCTCGACGATGCCGTGGTTCGCATCACGCGCTGGGATTTCGAGCCGGGCGCGGATACTGGCGTGCATACCCACGGGCTCGGCTATGTCGTCGTGCCTATGACTGACTGCAAATTCCTGCTCGAGGATCGGAATGGCAGCCGGCGCGTCGATGTGGCCAAGGGTGCTGCCTACCGGCGCGAGGCGGGCGGCGAGCACAATGTCGTCAATGCCGGTAGCGAGCCGATGACCTTTATCGAGATAGAATACAAGTAAACCATGCCCAGTCCGACATTCGATCTTGCCTTCGACCCTCACTATGGCCGCGCGGTGGACGTTGCGCCGGGGGTCCAGCGCATCACGGCCAACAATCCGAGTCCTTTCACCTTCCACGGCACCAACAGCTACATCGTCGGTACCTCATCCGTCGCCGTCATCGATCCGGGGCCTGAGAACGAGGCGCATTTTGAGGCACTGATTAAGGCGCTCAAGGGCCGGACGGTCACGCATATAGTCGTCACCCATACACATCGCGACCACTCGCCGCTTGCCGCGAAGTTGCAGAGAGAGACAGGCGCCATCACCGTCGGCGAAGGTATGCACCGCGCAGCAAGGCCGCTCCATGACGGCGAGGTCAATCCCTTTGCCGAAAGCTCCGATACGCGTTTCGTGCCGGATATCTCGGTTGGCGACGGCGAGACCATCAAGGGTGACGGCTGGGCGCTGACGGCGGTGCTGACACCGGGACACGCCGCAAACCACGCGGCTTTCGCGCTCGAAGGCACCGGCATCCTCTTTTCCGGCGACCATGTCATGGCCTGGGCGACCTCCATCGTTGCGCCACCGGATGGCTCGATGGCCGATTACATGGCCTCGCTCGACAAGCTTATCGCACGCCGCGACCACCTGCTTTTACCGGGCCATGGCGGGCCGGTGAAACGTCCCGTCTCCTTCATGCGGGCGCTGAAGACGCACCGGCGCATGCGCGAGCGCGCCGTCGTGGAGCGGATGAAGGCAGGCGACCGGCTGATCCCCGATATGGTGAAGGTGATCTACCGCGACACAGACCCCAGGCTGCACGGCGCGGCGGCACTCTCCGTCTTCGCTCATATCGAGGACCTGGTGGAACGCGGCATCGTGCAGGCGGACGGACCGCCTTCGCTTTTCGGGGCGTATCAACTGTCTGCTGGAGAGGAACGATGAGACGGAATGACTATAGCTATCGGAGCGATGCCGCTGTTCCGGCCTTTCCGGACGACAAGCCGCTCATCATCTTCGACGGCGAATGCGTCTTCTGCTCCCGCTGGGTAAGGTTTGCGCTGAAGCACGACAAGGCCGGGCGTTACCGCTTCCTTGCCGCGCAATCGCCGCTCGGCACGGCACTTTACCGGCACTACGGCCTGGATGAGCGAGACTACGAGACGAATATCCTGCTCGAAGACGGCCGCGCGCATTTCAAATCCGAGGGTTCGATCCGCATGATTGCCCGGCTCGGCTTTCCCTGGTCGCTCGTCAGTATCCTTTACATCCTGCCGCGCCCGTTTGCCGACCGGCTCTATGAGTTCGTCGCCAGAAACCGCCTGAAGATCGCCGGGCGCCGGACAACCTGCTATGTGCCGTCGCCCGAGGAACGGAGCCGCTTCCTGGCGTGAGCGGTGCAGCACTTCGCATTCTCATCATCGGCGGCTATGTGGCACCTTCGGCGCCAAGCTGTCGCAGCTTCTTTGCGACGACGAGCGCTTCTGCCTGCTGATTGGAGGACGTTCGCTTGCCAAGGCGGTTGCTTTCGCGTCCAGCCTGGGCGGCAAAGCCGGCAAGGAGCCGGTGGTGTTCGACCGCAACGGCGATGTTTACAAGCAGCTGTCAGCGGTCGCGCCGGCCGTGACCGTAGACGCTTCCGGACCGTTTCAGACGATGGGCGGCGACACCTATCGCGTGCCGAGAGCCTGCATATCTCTCGGCATCGACTACGCCGATCTGGCAGACAGCCGCGAATTCGTCCGCCAGATCGCGGAGCTCGACGCGGAAGCGAGGACGGCAGGCGTATTCGTTCTGTCGGGGCTGAGCAGCTTTCCCGCTCTCTCCTTTGCCGCGCTCGACCGTCTGGCACAGGATTTTTCGCGGATCGATCATGTTTCATCGGGTATCGCGCCCTCGCCGCATGCCGACATCGGCCCCAACGTCATCCGGGCGATTACGAGCTATGCCGGAAAGCCCGTGCCGATCCTTCGCAACGGCATTTCCGCGACCGGCCTTGGGCTGATCGAATGGCATCGGGTGACGGTCGCACCGCCGGGGTGCATCCCGCTCAAAAGCGGACGTTTCAGACTGGTTGACGCGCCGGACCTCGATCTTCTGCCTCAAAGGTTCGAAGGCTTGTCATCAATGTTCACCGGTGCGGCAACAAAGCCGCAGAGCTTGCAACGGCTGCTGGCCGCAACGGCGCAACTGGTGCGGCTCAAGCTTCTTCCCTCGTTAATGCCATTTGCCCCGTTGATGCATCGGGCAAGCAAGCCCCTCGCCTCCGGCGAACACAGGGGCGGAATGTTCGTCCGCGCCTCGGGATCGGACCGGGCCGGCCAGCCGCTCGAGGCAAGCTGGCATCTGGTCGCGGAAGGCGATGACGGGCCGTTCGTCCCTGTCACCGGGCTGGAGGCCCTGATCCGAAAGCTGGCGAATGGCAATCGACCGGCCGATGGCGCGCGGTCGGCGGCTGGCGAATTTCCTCTTGAAGCGTTCGAAAGATGCTTCGAGCGTTTCGCCATCCACAGCGGCACGCGCCACGTCCGGCCGGGAGAGGTGGACCTGCCTCTCTACCGGCGCCTGCCTGGCTCGGCCTGGGAACAGCTGCCCCGTGCAATTGCCGCGACGCATGACACACCCGAAGGCGGGAACAG
>NZ_JABEPH010000504.1:0-3354 GCF_013004495.1 Rhizobium sp. SEMIA 4085 | reverse complement strand
GATGCCGACTGTGCGGGTGATGTCCGTAGTGCCATTGATGTATTGCGCGCCGGAATCGATCAGGAAAAGCTCGCCAGCATTGATCGTCCGGTCGGTGTCGACCGTCACGCGGTAGTGCATGATCGCGGCATGCTCGCCGGCGCCGGAAATCGTGTCGAAGGAAACATCCTTGAGCGGGTTCTGCATGTTCTGGCCGACGCTTGCGCGCACGGCCTCCAGCTTCTCGGCCGCGGCAATCTCCGTCACCGTGCCCGGCTTTTCCTGCGACAGCCAGCAGAAGAACTCGACCATCGCCGCGCCGTCTTGCAGGTGGGCCGCCGCCGAGCCGTTGAGTTCGACGCGGTTCTTCACCGCCCGCGGCAGCTTGGCAGGATCGGCACCCTCCACCACTTCGCCGCCTGCCTTGCGGATGATGTCGGCAAGCGCATAGGATGCGACGTCCGGATCGATCATGACTCGGCGGCCATCCTTCGACACGGCCGCAAGCCGTTCGTCGAGCGAAGATGGCGGCAGTTGCACGCATATCTGCGCAAGATAGGCTTCCGGCTCGATGCTGGTCTTGCGCTTATCAAGGAACAGCTCGGCCTTGCCGCCTGCATGGATGATGGCACGGGCGAGCGGATGCGGCGTATGGGGAACGTCGGCACCGCGGATATTGAATATCCACGCAATCGAAGACGGATCGGCGATCAGCACGGCTGCCGCATTCTTCTTGGCGAGATCGGCGGCAATCATCGCGATCTTGTCCTTTGCCAGCGTGCCGGCCTGGGCGACATTCTGGATGACGACGGCCCCGAGCGGTTCGGCCGGCCGATCCGTCCATAGCCTGTCGAGCGGATTGTGTGGCAGGATCACCAACGTGCCGCCGATCTCGGCAAGCGCCTTTTCAAGACGCCGCACGTCGGCGCCGGAATGCAGCCACGGATCAATGCCGAGACGCATCCCCTGCTTGCCGTTCTTGGGAATCCAGACATGCGGCGGCTCGTTGACGAGGTCGCCGCCGGTAAAGACGGAACTGTCAACCTGCTCGGCAAGCTGCGTGACGTAGCGGCCGTCGACGAAAATGATCGCCTGGCTGTGGGTGATAAGCGCAATACCCGCAGACCCGGTGAAGCCAGTCAGCCACGCCAGGCGCTCCGCGCCCGCCGGCACATATTCGCCGTTGTATTCATCGGCACGCGGCACGAGAAAGGCGTCGATGCCAAGCGCCTCGAAACTCGCGCGCAGTTGCCCAACCCGATCGCGGCCGAATTGTGGCGTAGAGGTCACCTCAAAAGACTGGAACATCTGAAAACCCAATAGCTATATCCGAATCCGCCAAAAAGCGGGGCGGCCCATGTTATCGAAAAATCAGGGCAATGGGAGAAAAAGCAGCCACTTTCCCCCATATCAGGCCGCTCAATATTTTGGCAGAAATGTGGCAAGGAAAACGAAACTGGCACGCTTTATGCATTGAACGCATGGCTCCCATGAACGAAAGCCTCTGCCTCAGGATTTGGGAATAGCTATATACGGCGCATCAAACGGGTTCGGAAATCGAGCCCGCAACGAAAAGGATATGAAAATGACTGCCTCTCTGTCGCGCTTCGCTTACAGCAGCCCGGTGCAGGCTGGCGAACGCCAGACTGTGCATCACGTCATCGGTGCGCGCCGCCCGCTCAATGGGGATAGCCTCAAAATGCTCGGCACGGGCCACAAGGTCACGCACCACAAGGGTGTACCCAGCTACGCGTTCTGAGCTATTTGCCGCTTCGTTTCTCCTCCTCCCTCAGCGGACCGGCAATCAGAACTGTAGAGCCCGCTCGAGCGCTCCTCCTCCTTGAGCTCGCGGGCATGGCCGTTTAACGGTCGAAGGCGGTGCCAATGGCACCGCCTTCTTTTTTGCCTGTAGCTTACGGACGGTCGAGATGGATCGTCACCCAGCCGTTTCGCCAGATGGTGCGGACATGACGGAGCTTCGCGCCATTATAGGCCGAAAGAACCTTCCAGCGCTGTTCTGCGAGGATGCCGGACAGGATCACCGAACCGGAAGGCGCCAGGTGCTCTGCCAGCTTCGGCGCCATCTTGATCAGTGGCCGCGCCAGAATATTGGCGATGATGAGGTCGAACGGCCCGTGTTCCGCAAAGGCTGTCGAATGAAAGCCTGGCGCAGTCTTCGCAACGATCCCCGAAGCAATGCCGTTCCGCCGCACGTTGTCGGCCGCGACACGCGTGGCGATCGGGTCGATGTCGGTTGCGAGAACCGGGATATTCTTGAGCTTGCGCACCGCAATTGCCAGGACGCCGCTGCCCGTGCCGAGGTCCAGCGCATTGCCGACCGGCCGCGAACGCAACACGCTGTCGATCACCTCCAGGCAGCCGGCCGTCGTGCCGTGATGGCCGGTGCCGAAAGCCTGCCCCGCATCGATCTCGATACCAATATCGCCGGGGCGGACCCTGCTGCGGTCATGCGAGCCATGCACAAGGAAGCGCCCTGCCCGGACTGGCTTCAGGCCTTCAAGGGATTTCGCCACCCAATCGATATCGGGAATGATTTCGCGCTCGACCTTGAGGTCGGGGAACGGCGCCTTAAGCGCCTCCTCGACGCGAAGGCGAACCTCGTCCTCGTCCTCCTTCATCATATAGACGGAGGCTTCCCAGATATCCTTCTTCTCATCGATCTCGGTCGTCGCAATCGCGAAGTCCTCTTCACCGAAAACTTCGGTCAGCAGATCGAGAACCTGCCCGGCCTTCTTTTCGGCCGTCGTTACATACAGGCGAATTTCACTCACTCGAACTTTTCCTATTTCTATTGCGCGCCGTCGCTCCAGACCGGCGGCTGCGGTTCATAACCGGCAACGCTGCGAAGAAACCGCCTGGCAAAGCCCGGAACGCGGATCAACAGTGGTGCGAAAAAATTGCGAAGGCCGGTCGCAACCGGATGATGCATGGTCACCAGCCTCGTTAGCCCATAGGTCTGCTTCAAGACAGTTTTGACCGCCGGCATTCGAAGGTCCGCATAGTCCTGTTCCCTGCCTTCCGATATCAGATAGGCGAGCCAGCAGGCATCCTCGATGCCGAGATTCATGCCCCGGGCGCCCGCCGGCGAATGGATATGCGCCGCATCACCAGCGAGGAAGACGTTACCTTTGGACATGCGCGCGACATGCCGGAAATGGATGCGGAAATTCGCGGCCCACACCAATTCGCCGCCAGGCACCGGATGGGCGATGCGGCTTTCGAAATCCGGAAGCGTCGAGAGGTAACGCACCGAATCGCCCGAAACGGGAATCCGGCCGACAATGCCGGGATTGAACAGGCTGATCTCGACGTAACGCGGATCGATCGGCTGCGGATAGCGGTAGTCCGCAAGAT
>NZ_JABEPH010000503.1:0-3379 GCF_013004495.1 Rhizobium sp. SEMIA 4085 | reverse complement strand
AGCCTATACCAAGGCAAAGGAAGAGACCTTCGCCCGCACGAATATCGCTGAGGCGCCCTGGTACATCGTCGAGGGCAACGACAAGAAGCGGGCCCGCCTCAACTGCATCGACCACCTGCTTAAGCAGATTCCCTACGAAGACGTGCCGCATGAGGACATCACGCTCCCAGAGCGCGTTTTTAACCCCGACTACGAACGCAAGGTCCTCCCGCCGGAGCTCTACGTGCCGCCAAAATACTGAGGCTTCCAGCACAATCCACACGACCACGGCAGCGTTATCGTCGCCAAGGGTTGTCACGTGAATCCGGGCACAATTCTGCCCACTGCTTCGGATCCGGCGGGATTACGGGCGTATTGCCAATAGGCGGTGCAGGCTTGACAAGATCTCCGTCGCCGATGGACGGCGGCTTTAGCACGCCGTTGCAATCGGACAATTTCGAGGTATCCAACCCATTCGTAGGTCCTGAATTGCCGTTCTCAAGGGCGCCCGCCCGGTTTTGATGCTGATCTGGCGCCTGGCAGCGATCCGACTGACTGGCGAGCGGTTGGGCAAACGCCAATCCGCACAAAAGTCCGACGGCACATGCGCCGGTACGCTTCGTGCCTTTGACGACATTTTCTTGAATGGAGAGCATGAACCCTCCTTCGTTCGCTGTCGGGGAAACACTTTGAAATATCGAATGTTCCAAATGAGTTCCCGCGGGCGGTCAATCGACGCGAATCGCCCGATTTTGTGCTCGATGGTTTTGTCGCTGCCAACAACGAAGCGCATATGCTGGCGTGACTTAATTGACGGCCACGTCCTGGATACAGTCTCCCATCGACGTCGAGCGAGAGACGGATTCACTATTCGATTGACACCATAAAAGCCGCCGTTCAGGTTCGGCTCCGATGAAACCGAGCTCTACCCCCACGTATTGAAAACCCTGAGAAGGCCAAGACATGACCATCACTCTTTCCGGCAAGACTGTTCTGATCACAGCGGCAGCGCAAGGCATCGGCCGTGCCAGCGCAATCGCTTTTCAGCAGGCCGGCGCCAAGGTTCACGCGACGGATATCAATGCGAATGCGCTGGCAACGCTTGCCGCCGACACCGGGGTGTCGACGCACGAGCTAAACGTGCTCGACGAGGGGGCGGTTAAGGCATTGGTCGCTGAAATTGGCGCGGTCGATGTGCTCTTTAACTGCGCCGGCTTCGTGCACGCCGGATCCATTTTGGAAATGCAGGATGCCGACCTAGAGTTCGCTTTCGACCTCAATGTAAAGGCGATGATCCGCACGATCCGCGCCGTTCTTCCCGGCATGCTGGAGCGGAAGGACGGGTCGATCATCAACATGGCTTCGGTTGCCTCCAGCATCAAAGGTGTGCCGAACCGCTTTGCCTATGGCGTCACAAAAGCGGCGGTGATTGGCCTTACGAAATCCGTTGCCGCCGATTACGTCGCCGAGGGCGTCCGCTGCAATGCCATTTGTCCCGGCACGGTCGAGAGCCCGTCGCTGCAGGATCGCATGCGCGCGCAGGGCGACTATGATGCGGCCCGCGCTGCCTTTATTTTTCGCCAGCCGATGGGTCGTCTCGGCACGCCGGAAGAGATTGCAGACCTTGCCGTCTATCTTGCCGGTGCTACCTATACCAGCGGACAGGCCTACGCGATCGACGGCGGCTGGACGATCTGACCGCCCGGCTTGTTCGGGAGGAACCCATGACGGGCATTACCGGCCTTCGTGTCTTTGATCTTCGCTTTCCCACTTCGCAGAGCCTCGACGGCTCCGATGCGATGAATCCGGACCCGGATTATTCGGCGGCCTACGTTATTCTGGATACGGACGAGCCGGGACTTTCGGGCCACGGGCTCACTTTCACGATCGGCCGCGGCAACGAGATCTGTTGCCTGGCAATAAAGGCGATGGAGCATTTGGTTGTCGGCGCAGATCTTAACCAGGTTCTTGCCAATCCAGGTGGATTCTGGCGGCATCTGACCGGCGACAGCCAGCTTCGCTGGATCGGTCCGGAGAAGGGCGCCATCCACTTGGCGACGGGGGCCATTGTCAACGCTGTCTGGGATCTTCTCGCGAAGCAGGCGGAAAAGCCTGTGTGGCGGCTGGTCGCGGAGATGGCCGCGGAGGAAATCGCGGACATCGTCGACTACCGCTACCTCACCGACGTGCTGACGCGCGAGGAGGCGGTCACAATCCTGAAACGTGCCGAGGCGGGGAAGGCTGAGCGGATCGCAACGCTCGAGAAAGAAGGTTACGCCTGTTACACGACCTCTGCCGGCTGGCTCGGATATGATGATGCAAAGCTGCGCCGTCTGTGTCAGGAAGCGATCGACGCAGGTTTCAACCATGTAAAGATGAAGGTCGGCCGCGATCTCCAGGATGATATTCGCCGTCTGCGTATCGCCCGCGAGGTGATTGGCCCGGATCGTTACCTGATGATCGATGCCAATCAGGTCTGGGAGGTCAAGCAGGCAATCGACTGGGTGAAGGAACTAGCCTTCGCCAAGCCCTATTTCATCGAAGAGCCGACAAGTCCCGATGATGTGGCCGGACACCGGAAAATCCGTGAGGCGGTCCGACCGGTCAAGGTCGCAACCGGCGAGATGTGCCAAAACCGGATCATGTTCAAGCAATTCATCGCCGAAGGCGCGATCGACATCGTGCAGATCGATTCGTGCCGCATGGGCGGCCTGAACGAGGTGCTGGCCGTGCTGCTGATCGCAGCAAAATACCGTCTGCCGGTCTGGCCGCATGCGGGCGGCGTCGGCCTTTGCGAATATGTGCAACATCTGTCAATGATCGACTACGTTGCCGTGTCGGGCAGCAAGGACGGCCGCGTGATCGAGTATGTCGATCATTTGCACGAACACTTCCTCGACCCGTGCGTGATCAAGGACGCAGCCTATATGCCGCCGTCAAAGCCTGGTTTTTCAACTGAAATGAAGGCGCAGTCGATTACCGACTACACCTTCAAGGGCTGATATTTCAGGCAGCGCGCTGCTCTGTGCTCTGAATGGCGGCAAGCTTCCAGTCGCTGCCGGTTCTGCGTACAAAGGTCCAGATTTCGGTGCTTTCGCCGGGGTGGCGATCGTCACCGGAAACGAGGCGGCCGCTATCGCGATCGACCATGGCGTCGATCGACGAGTAGCGCATGGCAAGCGTTGCATAATCCTGACCGTCCTCGCGCCAGGCTTCGGCAATGTCACCCTGCAGCAGTTTGACCTCCGAGACGCGGTTGCGCACGCCGTTGGTGGCATTTTCGCCGAGTTCTTCGGCGAGATAAGACATGGCTTCGGGCGTAGTCAGCTTGCGCAACGTACTATAGTCCTCGGCGCCGTAGGCGGTCTGCACCTTGGTCAGCAGCTCCTCGAACTGATCC
>NZ_JABEPH010000502.1:0-3389 GCF_013004495.1 Rhizobium sp. SEMIA 4085 | reverse complement strand
CACGTCCTCGCTGTTTCCGAGCCGAAACTGGGCCACAACCTGTTCCGTGGCCGGATTCACCACAACGCCCTTGGCAGTGCCCCTCGGCTCAAGCCATTTGCCGTCGATGAAGAACTTCTCCAGGTGGCCATTTCGGGACAGGTGTTCGAGGGGTGCGATCATCTTACTAGGTCCTTCATGCGATAATAGGCACCGAGGATCGGCAGGAACCAGGGACGCCCGAAATATCCAGGGATCGCTGGCCAGTCGAAATCTCTCCAGGGGTTGAGGTCGGGACGCCCGTCCATGACGTCGGCCATGATACTGCCCATCAGCGTCGACATATGAGTGCCGTGGCCGCTATAGCCCATGGAGTAGAAGATCCCGTCGCGCTCTCCGGCGCGGGGCAGGCGGTCGCGGGTCATATCGACCATGCCGCCCCAGCAGTAGTCGATCCGGGCGCCGGCCAGTTCCGGATAAACGTCGACCATCGCCGCTTTCAGGATCCGGCCGCTTTTTTCGTCGGATTGTGGATTGGACGCGGCAAAGCGTGCCCGCCCGCCGAACAACATGCGGTTGTCCGGTGTCAGCCGCCAGTAGACAACAAGGTTGCGCGTGTCGACGACATTGCGACGGGCCGGCATCAGGCGCTCAAGCTCCGAGGGCGACAGCGGTTCCGTCACGATCAGGAAGGCGCCGACCGGAACGATGCGGCGACGGATCCATCCGAGTGGCCCAACCTGGGAAATGCCGCTGGCCAGCAGGACTTGCCGCGCAACGATCTTGCCTCTGGGGGTACTTAGCTCATGCCCGGCGGGAACCTTGCGCATGGCCAGGACGGGCGCGCGTTCATAGATCTCGGCGCCTCGCCGCGCGGCTGCGGTCGCCAGGCCCCGGACGAAGCGGCCGACATGCATGCTGGCGCTCTTGGGAAAGAGCAGCCCGCCGTGGTAACGGTCGGTTCCGACCTCGCTACGCAGGTCAGTTCGGGGGATCATCCTCGTGTCGGGATCGACATTGGCTGCCAAGAGTTCCTGGGTGCGGGTCAGCATGTCGTAGTGCTGGGGTTTGGCGGCAAGCTTGAGCTTGCCGACCCGGGAGAAGCTGCAGTCGATTTTCTCCTCCCCAACGATCCGCTCAACCATATCGACGCCGGTGTCGAAAGCCTTGTAAAGCGCGTTTGCGGCGTCCGTGCCGTACTTTCTGGCCATGACCGCGTAGTTCTGGGCAAAACCGTTGTTGCACATACCTCCGTTGCGTCCGGATGCGGCGTTGCCGATTGTTTCGGCCTCCAGCAGGGCGACCCGGGCGCCCTTCTTGGCAAGCGCCAGTGCGGCGGAAGATCCGGTCAGACCGCCTCCCACCACGGCCACGTCGTACTGGCCTTCAAGAGGTTTGGACGATCCATCATTGAACGGCTGAGACGTATCCAGCCAGTAAGAGGTAAACTTCATTTTGCACCACCACCGCGTTAATTTGCATGGGCGCCATGCAAAGCGTAGAGATTGGAACTCCTACCAGCCGCGGATTCGCTGCCACCGCTCTTCGATGTCGGGGCTCTCACCGTTGATGACGTTGTAGAAGTCATGCTGGGCGGCCATCGCGCAGGCATGGTTGGGCAGAATCCGGATCCGCGTACCGACTGGTAGCGCGGGCATTGTCTTTTCGGAACCGGCGCGGATCGAAAGGATACCGTGTTCTTGACTGGCCTGGGAAACGACGACGTCTTTGAGGACCCGCCCCCTTTCGTCGCAGACCACGCCGTAACCCTGGTCGACGCGCTGGTTTGAGGTTCCACGGTCGCGTGAAAGCGCCATCCAACCGGCGTCGACCAGCACCCATCCTTTTTCCGGCTTGGCGCCGATCACGGTGGCCAACACAGAAATCGCGATATCGTCGATGTCACAGACCCCTACCCCATGTTGAACCAGGTCGAAGAACATGTAGACCCCGGCGCGCAATTCCGTTACGCCTTCCAGATTCTCGGCGAAGTGCGCCGTCGGCGTCGAGCCAAGGCTGACGATCGGGCAGGCATGGCCGTGAGCGCGCAGAATTTCGGCGGCGCGCACAGTGGCCGACCGCTCGTTCTCAGCTGCCTTGACCAGCGCATCGGGCGTGCTCAAGCTGTAAGATTCGCCCGCATGGGCGAGGACGCCGACGAGGTTGGCGCCCGCTGCGACGACCCTGTTGGCCACCTCAAGCAGCCTGGAATCGTCCGGCTTCACTCCACCGCGATGGTCATCGCAGTCCAGTTCGATGAAAATGGACGGTGTCACGCCGGTGGCCTTGCGCACGTCGCCCAAAGCATCAGCCTGCTCCACAGTATCAAGCAGCAGCTTCAAGTCGACGCCCGTGCGGCGACAAAGCTCCATGGCGCGGATGGCTGAAGCCGGCGACATTCCAACCGCATACGTAATGTCCCGAAAGCCGTGGCTCGCGAAATATTCGGCCTCGGCGATGGTCGAGACCGTGATCGGGCCCGGCTCGCGGGGAAATACCTGTCGGGCGACGTCGATGCTCTTGGCCGTTTTCATGTGCGGGCGCAGCACCACGCCAAGCTTCTTGGCGCGCTCGGCCAGGCGCTGTACATTGCGCTCAAGCCGTCCACGGTCCACAAGCAGCGTTGGTGTGACCAGGGTGTCGATCGTTTTAGCCGTCTCTGACCCTTGCAGGTTTGCCGTCATCTTGTCCATATCCTGATTTCCTAACCGAACGACTGGTTTGCCAAGGCATACATATGGGCTGGCCCGTCCGATTGCGGTCGCTGCCCCTTGACCATAGCGATCGCAGATCCGACCTGCTTGAGGCCGAGGCCATGCAGCCAATCGCCCAATTCATCTCCAGCATAGACATCGATGCGAACGAATTGCTTATGGAGCTTCGAAAGCTGGGCCAGGATCAGGAGTCGCGCATCTTGTGCGCTCTCGGCTGCACAAGGGCCGATCACGTAGCCGCGGCCGAACTTCCTGGCGATGGCGTAGCCTGCAACCCGCCCCGCGCGTTCGATGACCACCACGTTGCCCACATCGGCGAGCTCGGCCACCATCGACTGCCGGGGCATGCCCGTGGCCCGCTGGTCAAAGGCTTGGATCGCCGTAAGGTCCAAGATAGTCGCCGGACGGATGTCGTCGCAGGTATCCTGAGTCACCGCAACAGTCAGCGGGCCTTGATGCTGGAGCACGGTGCTCCAGGCGGTAAAGCCGCGTCGCTTGTAGAGCGCAAGCCCCTCTTCGGTTGAATTGAGCAGTACGTTGCGACCGTCCGTCGCTTCAAGCAACCCATTGAAGAGCCGTGAGCCGTAACCTCCGCCCTGTGCGGAGGCGGTGACGATGATCATCCCAGCGGTGGCATAGGCCTGTCCGTAGTTCCACCACATGGCGGTGTCGATCACCTCCCCTGCCCGCTCGATG
>NZ_JABEPH010000501.1:0-3401 GCF_013004495.1 Rhizobium sp. SEMIA 4085 | reverse complement strand
GAGTGGGCGTGGGGCGGAACGCGCGGTGGATCATGTTACCATTCTATCAATTGCTCCAAGCAGCGCAACCGTGGATCGCACCGGCAGGCATGTCGTCTCCATGCTCCATGGTTGTCACGAAATACCGCCGAGACGTTCTGTCAGAACCGGCAATCGGCAACCTGCGGCGCATCTTCGCCAAGCTGTATCGCGACGTCGAGGCCGAATTGATCGCATGCGACGGCGAAGACGATCATCTTCACCTCTGGTGCATCCGCTGCGAAGATCGCCCTGTCCATGCTGTCAACAGCCGCAAAGGCGTATCCAGCCGACTTCTGCGCGACAGCCGCCGGGAAAATCACCGGGCGCTACCGCAAGGACGTTTTGTGGCCTCCTACTTTGCGGGAACGCTGTGGCGGCGCACCGCTCTCTGTGATCGCCGAATATGTCAAATCCCAGCGGCAAGCGGCAAACGGCCGCTCTCGCTTTCCTCCCCGGCCTGAACGCCGGGGTCCCGCGAGGTTCACGATGATGATAACCAGCTGGTCGACTTGAAGCTTACGCCCTGATCACGACTGCGGCGATGTCAGGCGCTTCCAGCTCTCGTCCATTTGATTGCGAAACCAGGTCATCTGCCGCTTGGCATATTGGCGTGTCGCGGCAGCACCCTTCTCGATCACTTCGCTGCGCGTCATCTCGCCCTTCAGCATGGCTACAATCTGCGAAACGCCGATCGCCTTCATCGCTGGCATTTGCGATGAAAGGCCGAGTGCCAGCAGCGACTTGACCTCATCTTCGGCACCCTGCTCCAGCATTTTCTCGAAGCGCTCGTTGATGCGCTGGTGGAGCACGGTGCGTTCCGGCAGAACGATGATCTTTTCCGCACGCGCCGGATCGACAATCAGCGGCCCCGCCTGCCCTTGGAAGCGCAGGATCGATTGCCCCGTTGCCTCCACCACCTCCAAGGCGCGCACGATGCGTTGCCCGTCCTGGATGCTGAGACTGCCGGCAGCGGGCGGATCGAGCGTGGCGAGTTCGGCATGCAGCGCTTCCGCGCCGTCATTCAGCAGGCGCGCCCGTAGCCTGTTGCGGATGTTTTCCGGTATCGCCGGTATATCCGACAGGCCGCCTGTCAGCGCCTTGAAATAAAGCCCCGTCCCGCCGACGAACACCGGCAACTGTCCCTTGGCACGCAGACTGGGCAGCAATGCCGTGACATCGTGCAACCAGGTCCCCGTCGAATAGGCAGCGCCTGCTGGCACATGGCCGTACAGATGATGTGGCACGCCCTGCATCTCCGCCTCGGACGGCCGCGCCGTCAGAATGCGCAGCGTGCCGTAGACCTGCATGCTGTCGGCGTTGATGATAACGCCGCCGTGGCGTTTCGCCAGTTCCACGGCAAGCGCGGACTTGCCGCTGGCGGTCGGCCCGGTTATCAGGATCGCACTTGTTGCGCTCAGAAGGTTTTCCATATGGCTCTCGTTGCCACGCTTGTTGCCAATCCGTCAAATCCCGTTCTCACGCCGAGGCTTGCCGAACAGGCCGCCGAAACCGTGACGGCATCCGGGCTCTACTGGCTGGCCGACGGCATCGCCTGCGATATCGCCCTTCGCGACGGCACCGATCCGCAAGCGGCGGAGGCGAGTATCCTCGCAGCCATCGCCAGCGCACCGATCGATCTGGTCGTCCAGGAGGCCGATACGCGCCGCAAGAAACTGCTGATCGCCGACATGGATTCGACGATGATCGGGCAGGAGTGCATTGACGAGCTCGCAGCCGAAGTCGGCCTTAAGGACAAGGTCGCCGCGATCACCGCCCGCGCCATGAACGGCGAGATCGCTTTCGAACCCGCACTGCGCGAACGCGTCGCACTCCTGAAAGGCCTGCCGGTTTCAGTTATAGACGAGGTTATCGCCAAGCGCATCACGCTGACGCCCGGCGGCCCGGAACTGATCGCCACGATGAAAGCGAAGGGCTATTATACCGCCCTCGTCTCCGGCGGCTTCACCGTCTTCACCAGCCGGATCGCCGCAACTCTGGGCTTTGACGAAAACCGCGCCAACATTCTTCTTGAAGAGGGAGCCTTGCTCTCCGGCTTCGTGGCCGAGCCGATCCTCGGCAAGCAGGCGAAGGTGGATGCACTCAGCGAAATTTCCGCAAGGCTCGGTATCTCCACCGAAGAAGCAATGGCCGTTGGCGACGGCGCCAACGATCTCGGCATGATCCACCTCGCCGGCTCCGGCGTCGCCCTACATGCCAAACCCACAGTCGCCGCCGAAGCGAAAATGCGCATCAACCACGGCGATCTGACCGCCCTGCTTTATATCCAGGGCTACCGCAAGACGGATTTTGTGACGCCATGACCGTGATCGCGACGACGGACCGCCTGCTCTTGCGCAATTGGACAGACGCGGACCGGCCGCTTTTCCACGAGATCAATTCCGATCCTGAAGTGATGGAATTCTTCGCCTTTCGCCGCGACCGCGCCGAAGCAGATTCGATGCTGGAAAATATCCGCAATGCCATCGCCAAGGCCGGGCTCGGTTTTTATGCCATGGCACTGAAGGAAACCGATGAGCCGATCGGCTTTTGCGGCCTCTGGAGGCCCGAACTCGAACCGTTCCTCCCGGCGGACACCATCGAAATCGGCTGGCGTCTTGCCAAACGGCATTGGGGCAAGGGATATGTGACGGAAGCTGGAGAAGCATCACTTCGCCATGGTTTCACCCAGTTCAATCCTCCCGAAATCGTCTCTTTTGCGGTAGCGGACAATCATCGTTCCACCGCCGTCATGCGCAGACTTGGCCTGCACCACGATCCGGACCGCGATTTTGATCATCCGCGCATTCCCGACACGCATCCGCATCTGAAACGCCACGTGCTCTATGCGATCAGCCGTCAGCAATGGGAACGAAAGATCGTCTGACACCGATCACCCATGCATGACAAAGACAGGAGAATGTCGTGCTGTTGTCGAGTCGTCGTCACTGGCGCAGGCATCGGAGCGGTTCAGCAGTTCCTGAAAGGATCAGCCATTCCGCGCTTTGTTATTCCATTGGCACTGCGATAAACCGCAGATCGCCGTTTGCCGAGGCGATCATCAGTTGCGCGTTGCGGCGGCCTTCCTGCTTCAACGACTGCACTTTCGCAGCCACGGCATCCGGCGACTTCATGAATTCCTGGGCGACCTCGACGATCACGTCGCCGGCCTTCAGGCCCTTTTCGGCGGCCGCCGAGCCGGGTGCCACCTCAGTCACCACGACGCCGTCCACGCTTTCCGCAATGCCGAAGGTCTTGCGGATCTCGGGGCTGAGCTGCGACAGCGAGAGGCCGAGCACATCCTTGGGCGTCCTTGCATCGGGCGTAACCGGCGCCTGCTGATCGGTCTGGCCCTTGCCGTCGGGTGCCGGCTGGACCTGATC
>NZ_JABEPH010000500.1:0-3401 GCF_013004495.1 Rhizobium sp. SEMIA 4085 | reverse complement strand
TTACAAGACCTGTCCGCCCCGCCCTGGTGAATGGGATGTCATCGCTCTCTTCGTCCAACCCCTCGCCGAAGACCTGTGCGACGTCTGGCCGTGGATGGCGCTCTTCGACGATGTCACGCCGACGACCGACCTGATTCACTTTCAGCAGACGATCTTCCTGCAGGACCGGTCCATTCTCGAAAACCAGATCCCCAGGCTCCTGCCCCTCGATCCCGGAATGGAAATCCCCACAAGAGCCGACCTGACTTCGATCGCTTACAGACGCTGGCTGAAACGCCGCCACTACACCTACGGGGCACAATTGGTGGCGCAATGAAGCTCTATGATTACGTTCTCTCACCCAGTTGCTACAAAGTTCGGCTGATGGCGGCACTGGTCGGCGTGAAGATGGAAATCCGGCCAGTAGATTTTCATCCCGGCGCCGAGCATCGCAGCCTCGAGTTCATGGCACTTAACCCGGCGGGCTCGATCCCGATCTTGGAAGATGGGGATCTGATCCTGACCGAATCCGCCGCCATGCTTCCTACCTCGCCGCCAAGACTGCGCCAAAGTGGCTGGGCGGCGGCACGCCGGAAGAAACAGCGCGCGTCCAGCAGTGGCTTTCGTTCTCACACCGGCTGACCGCCAACCTCGGAGGCGCGCGCCTTCATGAAATGCTTCTGCGGCCGGGAGACATCGCCTCGCTTCAAGCACAAGGGATTGCTGCTCTTCGCGAACTGGAAGCGAAGCTGGTCGAACAGGGCTTGCGGGGATTTCAGTTCCTCGCGTCGAACCACCCGACAATTGCTGATATCGCTTGCTTTCCCTACGTGGCGCTCGCGCCGGATGGCGGCATCCCGCTCGACCCCTACCCCGCCATCAGGCTTTGGACGCGTGCAATCCGCAGCCTCGATAATTTTGTCGAGATGCCTGGCATACATAGGCTGCACGAATTAAAGCCCGAACCCTACGCCGAACCGGGCGAGGTGTGACGTGGCCGGTTATCTCCTAACGAACTGTGCTGCCGTCATCGCCAACGATGGCGAGGGGCTGCGTGTCTGCCGGAACGTCGACCTGCTGACAAACGGTCCTTCGATCGAAGCGATCGGCGAAAACCTCTACAAGGGAGAGCTGCCGGCCGGGACCGTCACTCAAGACGCGACCGGCTGGTTCGTCTATCCGGGGCTCGTCAATACCCACCACCACTTCTTCCAGTGCTTCGTGCGCAACCGTGCGGATCTCGATTGGACGAAGCTGGCGGTCATCGAATGGCTTGATCTCATCTATCCAATCTTCTCGCGCCTGACCGAGGACTGCTTTTACCATGCCTCCGTCACCGCCATGGCGGAGATGATCAAGCACGGCTGCACGACGGCATTCGACCACCAGTACTGCTTCCCGCGCCGCGCTGGAAAGAAACTGATCGACCGTCAGTTCGAGGCAGCCGACCTGCTAGGTATGCGCTTTCATGCGGGCCGCGGCGGCAACACGCTGCCAAAATCCGAAGGCTCGACCATCCCGGACCCCATGCTGGAGACGACGGACGAATTCATCGCCGATTGCGCGCGCCTGATCGACACTTACCACGATAAAAGCCCCTTCAGCATGCGGCAGGTCGTGGTCGCGCCCTGTCAGCCGGTCAACTGCTATAAAGAGACCTTCGTCGAGGCGGCGGCGCTGGCGCGCGACCGCAGCGTGCAACTCCATACCCATGTCGGCGAAGGCGAAAGCCCCGTCATCGAGGCTCGGCACGGCATGAGGACGGTGGATTACTGCGCAGAAATTGGATTTGCCGGTCCCGATACCTTTTATGCCCATTGCTGGGAACTCACCCATGACGAACTGCGCATGATGGCGGCAACCGGCACCGGTGTCTCCCACTGCCCCGAGCCCGTTTATCTGGTCGGCGCCGAGATCACCGATATTCCGGCCATGTCGGCCTTCGGTCTGCGCGTCGGTCTCGGCTGCGATGGAGCTGCCTCGAACGACAATTCAAACCTGATGCACTGCTTGCACTCCGCCTATATGCTGCAGTGCCTAACCGCCTCTACACGCGCGCATCCCGTCCCGCCTCCGGTCGATTTTCTCGGCTATGCGACGACCGGCGGAGCGGCCCTCCTCGGCCGCCCGGATATCGGCCGGCTTGCTCCCGGGATGGCCGCCGACCTCTTTGCAATCGACACACGGCGCATGGACTACATCGGCACGCGGCACGACCCGCTGAGCCTGATTGCCAAAGTAGGCATCGGAATGCCGACTGACATGACCATGATCAACGGACGCATCGTCTGGGCTAAGGGCGAGTTCATCGGACTCGACGAAATGCGGCTGTTCGCCGAAGCCGAGGCCGCACTCGCGGCAGTGGAATTCTAAAAACGAAACAGGGGAACTGACATGCTGAAAAACCTCACCCGCAGAACATTGATGAAGGTTGTTGCCGCCTCCGGCCTCGCAAGCGCGCTTGGCGGCCGGTCCTCCATGGCAGCCGACGAGCCGCTCGGTATTTCTCTCGTGATCCCCTCGCCGGTCGGTGACGTCGGCTGGGGACACGCCCTTGCCGCCGGCCTCGAACCCGTCAAGGCTGCGTACGGCGACAAGGTAAAGGTCACGGTCATCGAGAACATTCCAGAAGGTCCGGATGCCGACCGCATCATGAACAAGACGGTCGCCGATGGAAACAAATTCCTGATCGCCGGCTCCTTCGGCTATCAGAACGGCGCCCTGCAGATCGCCCGCCGGAATCCGGCGGTCACCGTGCTGCATGCCTCCGGCTTCCAGGTAGCACCGAACTTCTCGCCCTTCGCAGCCAAGTATTTTCAGGGAACCTACCTGCTCGGCATGGCTGCCGCTGCGCTCTCCAAGACCGGTAAGTTAGGCTCAGTGTCCGCCTTTGCCATCCCGGAACTGATCACGTCCATCAATGCCTTCACGCTCGGTGCCCAATCGGTGAAACCGGATATCGAGGTGTCGGTCGTGTGGGTGAACTCGTGGTTCGATCCGGCCAAGGAGCAGGAAGCTGCGAAGGCGCTGATGGCGCAGAAGTGCGATGTGATCTTTTCCAATGCGCAGGACACGCCGTCGGTCATCTCGGCCTGCGAGGAAGCCGGCATTTACGTGTTCAACCTCAACTCTTCGATGAAAAAGTACGCGCCTAAGACCTATCTCGGCTGTGTCGCGACTGACTGGTCGCCGTTCTTCAAAGCCTCGGTGGACGCTCATATCGCCGGCACGTTCAGGGGCGGCAATGCCTTCCTCGGCGTCACTGAAAAGGTCGTCGGGGTTGTCGACTGGAATCCGAATATCCCGGCCGACGCCATGGGCAAGATCAAGGAGATCGAGGCGAAGATCGCCAGCGGCAGCTTCACTCCCTTCACAGGGCCGCTCACCAAGGCCGATGGCAGCGAAGCGGCACCGTCTGGTGC
>NZ_JABEPH010000499.1:0-3402 GCF_013004495.1 Rhizobium sp. SEMIA 4085 | reverse complement strand
TTGTACGACTGCTCGGCAATCTCCGGCATCGCCAGCGCATCCATATCCGCGCGAAGCCCGATCACTCGCGTGCCGCTGCCGGCCTGCAGCGTGCCGACGACGCCCGTACCGCCAAGTCCGCGATGCACCTTGATGCCCGCTTCCTCGAGCAGCTCCGCCACGATGCCGCTCGTGCGCTCCTCCTCGAAGCCAAGCTCGGGATGGGCGTGCAGGTCACGGCGCAGCGATGTGAGAAAAGCCAGATCGTCCTTGATCCGCACGGGGATGTTCATGGGCCTGGATGTCCTGTCATACGAAACGGGCGCCAAAACGGCGCCCGCGTCAGGTTATCCTTTGTTCAACAAAGCGCGGCGAACTTCAACCCTCCTCGACGAAGACCTCTTCGCGCTTCTTCTTCACGCTCGGCAAGAAGACCACGATGAGGACTGCCGCGGCGATCGCAAGAAGGATCGCGCTGATCGGACGGCTGACGAAGGTCGTCGGATCGCCGCGCGAAAGGATCATCGCCCGGCGGAGGTTTTCTTCGAGCAGCGGACCCAGCACGAAACCGAGCAGCAGCGGTGCCGGCTCGCATCTGAGCTTGGCAAGCAAGTAGCCGATAAAGCCGAAGAAGGCGACGGCATAGAGATCGTAGACGTTGGAATTGACGCTGTAGACCCCGATCGAGCAGAAGGCCATGATGATCGGGAAGAGCACGTAATACGGCACGGTCAGCAGCTTCACCCAGAGCCCGATCAGCGGCAGGTTCAAGACGACGAGCATCAGATTGCCGATCCACATCGAGGCGATGATGCCCCAGAAGAGCGCCGGCTGCTCGGTCGCAACGTTCGGCCCTGGCACGATCCCCTGAATGATCATCGCGCCGATCATCAGCGCCATCACCGGATTGGCCGGAATGCCAAGGGTGAGAAGCGGAATGAACGAGGTCTGCGCACCAGCATTGTTCGCCGACTCCGGGCCTGCGACGCCGGCAACGGCACCCTGGCCGAATTCCTTCGGCTTGTTCGAGATGCGCTTTTCAACAGTGTAGGAGGCAAAGGACGCGAGGATCGCACCTCCGCCCGGCAAGATGCCGAGAGCCGAGCCGATCGCCGTGCCGCGAAGCACCGGCGCGATCATCTCCTTGAATTCTTCGCGTGACGGCAGCAGGCCGGAGACCTTTGCTATCAGCACCGTCCGGGTCTTTTCCCCTTCCAGGTTGCGCAGAATTTCGGCGATACCGAAGACCCCGACGGCAAGTGCCACGAAATTCAAGCCATCCGCATATTCGCGAATGCCGAGCGTGAAGCGCGGGGTGCCTGTATAGATATCCGTTCCGACCAGGCCAAGCAGCAGCCCGAGCACGACCATCGCCAGCGCCTTGACGACGGAACCATGGGCGAGCGCGATCGACGACACCAGGCCGACGACCATCAGCGAGAAATATTCCGCAGCACCGAAGCGCAGGGCGATGTCGGTCAGCGGCGGCGCGAAGATCGCGACGAGGAAGGTCGAGACCGTTCCAGCGAAGAAGGAACCGAGTGCGGCGATCGCAAGCGCCGCCCCTGCCCTGCCGCGCCGCGCCATTTGGTAGCCGTCGATGGCCGTCACCGCCGAAGAGGATTCGCCCGGCATGTTGATCAGGATCGCCGTCGTCGAACCGCCGTACTGCGCGCCGTAGTAGATGCCGGCGAGCATGATGAGCGACGACACCGGCTCAAGCTGGAAAGTGATCGGCAAAAGCATGGCGATTGTCGCCGTGGCGCCAATGCCGGGCAGCACGCCGATCAGCGTACCGAGCAGAACGCCGATCAAACAGAAGAAAAGGTTGGCAGGCGTTGCTGCCGTCGCGAAACCGAGTGCCAGATTGCTGAAAAGTTCCATCGCGGCCTCCTAGAACCGGACCCAGGGGCCAAAACGCTCGAACGGCAATCCGAGACCGTAGCTGAACACGCCAACGGAAAAGGCCGTCAGCAGAACCGAGAGCAAAATCGCATGGAGCACCGTCATCCGATGCGAGGCGAAGCATGCAATGAAAGCGGTCAGGAAGATCGAAGGCACAAATCCCAGCCCCCGAACCGTCAGCCCGAAAAAGATCGGCGCAGGCAGGATGAACAGCATGCCACGCCAGGCAAGCGGCCCCATCGGCTCGCCCTGCACGCGGATCGCTTGGACAAAGACGACCGCGCCGAGAATGATCAGCACCGCTGAAAGAAGCAGCGGGAAGTAGCCCGGCCCCATGCGAAGCGTGGTCCCCAGGTCGAGACTGTAGGATTGGATGGCGAAAAATGCGCCGGTCGCGACAAGCAGCGCCCCGCAGATCACATTGGTGGTATCGAAACTAACCGATTTCATGGTGTCTCCGTGGGTTGGAGATGGTTCCCTCAGCGCAAGTGGTTTTTTCCTCATCCGGCTGCCGCCACCTTCTCCCCACCGGGGAGATGATGCCAGAATTCCCTCCCCCCAGTGGGGAGAGGGTTAGGGTGAGGGGCCAAAGGCACTACACCTCAATCCGCATATTCGCCGGCAGCGTCGATCACCGGCTTCCAGCGGGCGATTTCGCTTTCAAGCTTCGCCTTCAGCGCAGCAGGCGTAGCGTCGGCCTCCGGCGATGGCGCGGTGCCCAGTTCTGCAAAGCGAGCCGCAACGTTCTGGTCCTTCAGCGCAACTTGCAGCGACTTCGACAGGCGCTCGTTGACCTCTGCCGGAGTGCCCTTCGGCGTGTAGATCCCGTGCCAGATGCCGACTTCAAAACCGGGCAGACCGGCTTCGACCGCCGTCGGGACATCCTTCATGACGTCGAGGCGCTTCGGCGAGGTCACGGCGTAAGCCTTGATCGTGCCGCCCTTGATCTGCTTCGTCGTGTTGGTCGTCTGGTCGCACATGACGTCGACCTGGCCGCCGAGAAGATCGGTCATCGCCGGGCCGGTGCCCTTGTAGGGCACGGTCGTCAACGGCGTCTGGATAGCGCTCATGAACATCATGCCGCAAAGATGCGAGGCTGCGCCGATGCCGGCGTTCGCGACCGTCACGCTGTCCTTGTTGGCCTTCACATATTCAATAAGGCTTTTGAGGTCGGCCGGTTCGAAATCCTTGCGGGCAACGATCGTCATCGGGACTTCGGTGACAAGACCGACATATTCGAAGGCGCCGAGCGTGTCATAGGCGAGTTTGCGGTAAAGCGTGGCGCTGGTGGCCATGCCGATGTGGTGCAGCAAGATGGTGTAGCCATCCGGGCTGGCTGAAGCCACCCGTCCCGCACCGAGCGTGCCGCCCGCACCGCCGACATTTTCGACGACGATTTGCTGGCCGAGGTCCTTCGACATGGATTCGGCAACGAGGCGGGCAACCGTATCGGTCGGGCCGCCGGCCGAGAAAGGAACGACCATTGTGATGGTGCGCTCTGGATAGGTCTCCTATCCC
>NZ_JABEPH010000498.1:0-3403 GCF_013004495.1 Rhizobium sp. SEMIA 4085 | reverse complement strand
TTGGTTGCGGGGGCAGGATTTGAACCTGCGGCCTTCAGGTTATGAGCCTGACGAGCTACCGGGCTGCTCCACCCCGCGTTATTTTGATTGAGCGGAACGGACCGCTTGATTTGCGGCCGGTTTATCTGGCTTATTGCCGTTTTATTGTTTTGAGAAGATTTTGATTTGTTGCGTTTCGCAGACCTGGCGGCGACCGACTCTCCCGCGTCTTGAGACGAAGTACCATAGGCGCTGGGGCGTTTCACGGCCGTGTTCGGAAAGGGAACGGGTGCAGCCACCCCGCCATAACCACCAGGTCAGCGAAGCGCAACGATTTGAGAAGCTGGAGAAGTTTTCACTTCGTTTTTTTTGAACACGTCTTGACCGGTAAGGGTCAGGCTCATTTTGATGAGCATTGTCAATGAGAACGATCAAGCCGATCGAGCTATTAGTACCGGTAAGCTTCATGCATTGCTGCACTTCCACACCCGGCCTATCAACGTGGTCGTCTTCCACGGCTCTGATAGGGAACACTCGTTTTCAGGTGGGTTTCCCGCTTAGATGCCTTCAGCGGTTATCCCTTCCATATGTAGCTACCCTGCTATGCCCTTGGCAGGACAACAGGTCCACCAGAGATATGTCCATCCCGGTCCTCTCGTACTAGGGACAGATCCTGTCAATATTCCTACACCCACGGCAGATAGGGACCGAACTGTCTCACGACGTTCTGAACCCAGCTCACGTACCGCTTTAATTGGCGAACAGCCAAACCCTTGGGACCTGCTCCAGCCCCAGGATGCGATGAGCCGACATCGAGGTGCCAAACAACCCCGTCGATATGGACTCTTGGGGGTCATCAGCCTGTTATCCCCGGCGTACCTTTTATCCGTTGAGCGATGGCCCTTCCACGCGGGACCACCGGATCACTATGACCGACTTTCGTCTCTGCTCGACTTGTCAGTCTCGCAGTCAGGCGGGCTTATGCCATTGCACTCGACGACCGATTTCCGACCGGTCTGAGCCCACCATCGCGCGCCTCCGTTACTCTTTCGGAGGCGACCGCCCCAGTCAAACTACCCACCATACACTGTCCCGGATCCGGATAACGGACCGCGGTTAGACATCCATGACGATAAGGGTGGTATTTCAAGGATGGCTCCACGGAAACTGGCGTCCCCGCTTCAAAGCCTACCACCTATCCTACACATGCCGACACGAATGCCAGTGTAAAGCTATAGTAAAGGTGCACGGGGTCTTTCCGTCTGACCGCAGGAACCCCGCATCTTCACGGGGAATTCAATTTCACTGAGTCTATGTTGGAGACAGCGGGGAAGTCGTTACGCCATTCGTGCAGGTCGGAACTTACCCGACAAGGAATTTCGCTACCTTAGGACCGTTATAGTTACGGCCGCCGTTTACTGGGGCTTCAGTTCAAAGCTTGCACCTCTCCCTTTAACCTTCCAGCACCGGGCAGGCGTCAGACCCTATACGTCGTATTGCTACTTCGCAGAGCCCTGTGTTTTTGATAAACAGTCGCTACCCCCTGGTCTGTGCCACCCCATCCTGGTTGCCCAAAATGGGGTCACGCTTCTTCCGAAGTTACGCGTGCAATTTGCCGAGTTCCTTCAACATAGTTCTCTCAAGCGCCTTGGTATACTCTACCTGACCACCTGTGTCGGTTTCGGGTACGGTCTATACGGTGGAGCTGTTTCCTGGAACCGCGTCCCTGCAAGATCAATCCAATAAGACCTTACAAGTTGAGCAATCCGTCACTACCACCAGGCCCACGAATATTAACGTGGTTCCCATCGACTACGCGTGTCCGCCTCGTCTTAGGGGCCGGCTAACCCTGCTCAGATTAACTTTAAGCAGGAACCCTTGGTCTTTCGGCGAGAGGGTCTCTCACCCTCTTTATCGTTACTCATGTCAACATTCGCACTTCCGATACCTCCAGGATGTCTCACGACTGTCCCTTCACAGGCTTACGGAACGCTCCGCTACCACGTGTATTGCTACACATCCTCAGCTTCGGTGCATGGCTTCAGCCCCGTTACATTTTCGGCGCAAAGACCCTTATTTAGACCAGTGAGCTGTTACGCTTTCTTTAAATGATGGCTGCTTCTAAGCCAACATCCTGGTTGTTTTGGGATCCTCACATCCTTTCCCACTTAGCCATGACTTGGGGACCTTAGCTGGAGGTCAGGGTTGTTGCCCTTTTCACGACGGACGTTAGCACCCGCCGTGTGTCTGCCGAGTAGTACTCCCCGGTATTCGGAGTTTGGTTAGGATCAGTAAGACGGTGAGTCCCCATAGCCCATCCAGTGCTCTACCCCCGGGGGTATTCGCTCGACGCTCTACCTAAATAGATTTCGCGGAGAACCAGCTATTTCCGAGTTTGATTGGCCTTTCACCCCTAGCCACAAGTCATCCCAATCTATTGCAACAGATGCGGGTTCGGTCCTCCAGTTGGTGTTACCCAACCTTCAACCTGCTCATGGCTAGATCACTCGGTTTCGGGTCTAATGCAACAAACTCAATCGCCCTATTCAGACTCGCTTTCGCTACGCCTACACCTACCGGCTTAAGCTTGCTTGTTACACTAAGTCGTTGACCCATTATACAAAAGGTACGCCGTCACCCTTTCAGGCTCCGACTGTTTGTAGGCATCCGGTTTCAGGTTCTATTTCACTCCCCTTGTCGGGGTGCTTTTCACCTTTCCCTCACGGTACTTGTTCGCTATCGGTCATGCACGAGTACTTAGGCTTGGAGAGTGGTCTCCCCATGTTCAGACAGGATTTCTCGTGTCCCGCCCTACTCTAGGACAATGAGTGTTCTACGCGTACGGGGCTGTCACCCGCTACGGCCCAACTTTCCAGATGGTTCCGCTTTATTCCTCATTGCCACTGGCCTGGTCCGCGTTCGCTCGCCACTACTTGCGGAGTCTCGGTTGATGTCCTTTCCTGCAGGTACTTAGATGTTTCAGTTCCCTGCGTTCGCTTCTTACCCCTATGTATTCGAAGGTAAGATACCTTATTAACGATACTTGGAAACCTGTTTGGTTCATGTCCTCACGGCCAAAGGCCTGCGGACGGCGCGCCGGACGACCGGCGACGCGCTACCGCGCTGTAGTGCTGCCAAACCCGAACATCGAGCAAGGCACCCATACAGGCCAGAGGCCGTCGGCGATCGTTCGCCGTAACGTCGGATCGAAGATCCGACAACCAAACAGATTTCCCAAGTATCTAAGGTGGGTTGCCCCATTCGGAGATCCATGGATCAAAGCTCATTCGCAGCTCCCCACGGCTTATCGCAGCGTATCACGTCCTTCATCGCCTGTGCATGCCAAGGCATCCACCAAATGCCCTTACGACACTTAATCGTTCTCATTGCCAATGCTCATCATCTTTGTTGGATTTGGAAAACC
>NZ_JABEPH010000497.1:0-3405 GCF_013004495.1 Rhizobium sp. SEMIA 4085 | reverse complement strand
CCCGAGGGCCCGCCGTCGGCGGGGGCAAGACCCGAGCGAAAAGAGCCCACGTGAAAACACCGCACCCCGCACGGCCCGCGAAGAGAGCGGACCAAAGCCGGAGGATTCCGCGACCGCGGCCCCAGACCCCCACAAAGAGGGGTGCAAGGCCCAGACCCAGACCGAAGGACGGAACGACGAAAAAGAAGCCCGCCGGGCGCCTCCGCCAAGCGTCGCCCTTCCCGCCATAATAGCCCGACGCAATACCGACCGTAGTGCCGACGATGAGGCAAATTGCAGTCGCTATCATAGCTATTGTAAGAGAAATCCGTGCGCCATGGACTACGAGATTAAGAACATCTCGTCCTATTTCGTCGGTTCCCAAAATATGCTGCCTGTCGGGCGATGCGAGAAAGTCGCCCGTCGCTGTGGCAGCCGTCTCCAGTGGACCAACAAGCGGTCCGGGCGACGCAGCCAAAACGAGGAAGAAGGTCAGTGTCGCTACGCCGACCCAAGCGCCGCCTCGCTCGAAGAGCCTGCCTATAAACTCCTTAATCGCGCGCAACCGCACATTCCGAGCGTTTGTTGTGACAGTTTGGGTCATTGTTTCACCCTGGGGTCGAGAATGCCGTAGGTTAAGTCCGCGACAAGGTTAGCAAGAACAATCGACGCACCGAGTAACAGAAAAACCCCCTGAAGGACCGGATAATCCCGTGCGTTCAGGGCCTCGACTGTGAGGCTACCAACTCCCGGCCAAGCGAATACGGTTTCAACGGTGATTGCGCCCGCCACCACATAGCCAAGATTGAGCGTCACCAAGGTTGCAACGGGCAGCATCGCATTGCGGAAAGCATGACGCATCAGCATCTGGCCGCTGGTGAGTCCCTTTGCGCGGGCTGTCACCATGTAGTCCTCGGCTACCACGTCACTCATAGCAGCGCGCGCCACGAGGACGTATTGACCTAAAAGTCCTAGGGCAACTGTGGAGACTGGTAGGATGAGATGCCGAGCGTAATCGAATAACCACTCGAGGGACCCGATGGTTACACCAGGCGAATATACACCGTAGCCCGGGAGCCAACCTAATGCCGTGCTGAAGATCACCACCAAGAGCATGCCGAGCCAAAAGGCAGGTGTCGAGTACAGTGCCAGGGATGCGGCAGTGGCGACGTTGTCGACAGCACCTCCCCGGCGCCAGCCTGCGTAGATGCCAAGCATGACACCGCAAATGATCGCAATTATCTGAGCCACACCCACCAAAGCAATGGTAGCAGGCAGCCGCTCCAAGAGGAGGTCGCCCACGCGCCTTCCCCTGAATTTGAAGCTATAGCCCAGGTCGCCCTGGACCGTTGCCGATATATAATTCAACAATTGATCAGGGATAAGCGGGCGGTCAAGGCCCCAGCGCTGGCGCTGAGCCTCAATCTGTTCTGTGGTCGTGCCACTGCGAGCCCCGCCGAGCAAAAGCCCGGCCGGATCTCCGGGGATGACTCTGAACAAGATAAAGTTCAGACTCGCCACCATCAAAAGAGTCACAACAGCTCTGAGGATGATATGTCCAACGCGGTGGCTTGCTCGGCTTCCATGTCTAGCAGCCGTCATTTTAGATCGTGCTCAAGCGATCAAACGGGAAGTAGCTCCACATCGACATGATGTCTTGCTTCCCCCAGCCCCTGAAGCAATCCTTGCGGCGCGCGTCAAGCGCGAATGGATAACACAGTATAATATAGGGAGCTTCGGCATAAATAAGCCTGGCCGCTTCATCTACGAGAGCCTGACTCTTCTTGAGAGCAACCGTAACATCAATCTCTGACAAGAGTTTGTCAAATTTCTCGCTTGTCCAGTATGATCTATTTTGGCTACCGATAAGCTTACTGCTGCCCAAGCTCAGAAAATCGTGAGGGGAAGGGGACAGCCAGCTTTGCGTAACGAGTAGATCCCATCCTCCACCACCCTTCGCCGGATCGGCGTAGCGGGCGCCAAGGGCACCGTCGTCGAGTTGAGTTACAGACACAGGAATGCCCACTTGCCCCAGCCAGTCAGCGATAAATTGCACGACCGCAATTGGCATCTCAACCGTTCCCGAGCTGGGCCCAGTAATTAGCTCGAGCTGGAAGCTTTTTCCCTCCTTATCCTCTCGAATGCCGTCGCCGTTTGTGTCTCGATATCCTGCCGCATCGAGCCGGCGGCTCGCCTCGGCCAGGTCAAAATGGCGCCTGATATCCGCCAGATCCGAATAGTAGTTGGCGGCAATCGGCATTGTCAGCCCCACGCCAAGGTCGGCATTTCCCCGCATTCCTCGATCAACGATGGTTTTTTGATCGATAGCGTAACCAATTGCGTCGCGGAACGCCGGATCCTGCAAGGCCTTCGTGCTTCCCGCTCCTTTGCCAGAGAGGGTATTGAAAGCCAAATAGTTCCGCTGCTCAATGCGCTGTTTACCGACTACAATCTCCGGATTCTTCGCAAGGTCCGCCCACTGGGCGGCCGTCAGCATGAAGCCATAGTCGAGGTCACCACTCTTAAGGCCCTGTGCGATAGGATCGGCAGTATTGAAGAACCGGAAAATCAAGCCTTCCGTGCCTGGCCGTCCCGTGCGGTAGTATTCATTGGGGGTCATGCGCGCGAACTGGCCCTGTTGAAACTCCGCGATAATCATAGGTCCCGTGCCCACCAAAGGTGCACTGTTTCGGAAGGTGCTGCGCGCATCGGCGTAACTGATATCCTTCCAAATGTGCTCGGGAACGATCATTGTCCAATTGTCAATTGGCCAGCGGGTCGGCACCTTCGTCACGATTTGCAGGGTCTCGTCGTCTAGAGCCGTGATTGACTCAACAAGTTCTAGGCCCTCAGTGTTGTTCCACCCGACATTCAGTTCGTCGGGTTTGCCGATAGACCCGCGCAGATAATCATAGGTGAAAGCAGCGTCTTGAGCGGTGGCAGGCTGCCCGTCCGACCACTTCATGCCCGGCCAAATTTTGAAGGTCCACGTAACATTGTCCTTGGCAACGGACCACTCTTTGGCAAATCCTTTCCGGTCGGAATGGCGCTGAGCATCTACACCCACCAGAAAATCATAGGTGAAGATCGTTGGCCAATACGAACTCCATGTGGCAAATGGGTTCATCGTATCAGGGCTGACAATTCCAGCGATACGCACAACATGGTCCCCGCAGGGCGAAGCAAAAGCCCTGGAATTTATCGCCCACGCCGACCCCGATGCCACGAGCATGGTTTTGACCATCGAGCGGCGACTAAGTGACCACTTATTCATCCTTCCTCCTCCCTCATTGCTGGCTTTTGGCCAGTCTGCTTGCCTATTGAAGGGTGGATTTATCAGCCAGCAGTTACCCACCAAAATCGCGGGGCCAATGAAACAGCGGCACCAAAATTCCGCTCCAATTGCCGCAAACTTCTCGCCTAGAG